>JBIKYZ010000119.1:0-14761 GCA_044354985.1 Pseudanabaena sp.
CAAAAAGTATTTGTATCTATATGTAGCCATGTTTGAGTGGGCATACAATCTTAGCTGGATTGATTTTGATTTCCTTCGTCGTCTTCTTATGCCTCCTTCCACCTATTTACCTAGATGAGCCAAAAATCTTTGTAAGTCTGCAATATCAATATGCTTCAAATTCTCGTCATTGATGATGATCCTACGATCAGAATGACTCTTCAGAGATTTCTGAAGAGTCAAGGCTATGATGCGATTGTAGCTAAGGATGGAGAAGAAGGATTGGCTAAGGCTAGAGAAATCCATCCATCTTTGATTATTTGCGACTGGATGATGCCCATCATTGATGGATTGGAGGTATGCCGCCAGATTAAGAGCAACCCAGATCTAGCCAATATCTACCTCATTTTACTAACTGCGCGTGACCAAGAGGGTGACTTAGTGCGCGGTCTGGAAATGGGAGCAGATGACTTTTTGGGTAAGCCACCACGGATTAATGAGTTAAGAGCAAGGGTAAGAGCGGGGTTAAGACTATATAAGGCAACTGAGGAAATTCAAAGACAAAAACGATTAATTGAGCAAGAGTTAGCTCAGGCTTCGCAATATGTGCGATCGCTTTTACCCGAACCTCTTGAAGGTGAAGTTTCTATCCAATCTAGCTTTTTGCCATCAACGCAGCTTGGGGGAGATAGTTTTGACTATTTTTGGCTTGATGATGACAACTTAGCGCTTTACTTACTAGATGTTTCTGGGCATGGGGTTGGCTCAGCACTCTTGTCCGTATCTGTTTTAAATTTGATGCGTACTCGCAGTCTAAAACATAGCAGAACATCTCAAGACACGACCAATTTTTATAAACCCAGTGAAGTATTAAGCGATCTCAACAATACTTTTCAGATGTCGGTGCATAATGAAATGTACTTCACGATCTGGTACGGCGTTTATAACAAGCAAACCCACCAGCTAGTTTATTCAAGTGGAGGACATCCTCCTGCTGTTCTAATTTCTAATGAAGATATCCCTAAGATTAAGTTACTCAAAACTGCTGGTCTGCCGATTGGGATGATGCCTGATATTAATTATCAAGAGCAAGTTTGCGAGATTGATACTAGTAGTAGGCTATATATATTCAGTGATGGGGTTTATGAGATTCCTCAAGAGAATGACAATATTTGGGGTTTTAACGCTCTGATTGATACATTTATTAGAACTTCTAGCGATCGCAGTTCACGGATTGAGCATATATTAACTTGCGTCAAAGCCGCTGCTAATAACCGTCCTTTTGAAGATGATTTATCTCTATTAGAAATCGAATTTCATATATAAAAAATAGAGAGGGACGCAAAGCGTCCCTCTCTATTTTTTATATTAATTCAAGGTTGCATTAAATTCGTCAACTGTCGGGTAGATTTTAAAAATCTTGGTCATGCTAGTAAGTTCAAATAGCATTTGCACTTGATCGTTAGCCCCACAAATCACCATGTCACCACTACTATTACGGATTGCCTTGAGAGCTGAGACTAGTGCTCCCAAACCAGAACTATCCATAAAAGTAATCTCTTGAAGATCAACTAATAAATATTTGGGAGGGTTTGAAACTGAGGCAATGTCATTAACTTGGCGACGAAAATCAGCCGCAGTTGTAACATCTAGCCTTCCTGAAGGCTGGATAATTTTTACTTGATTACTCATGAATTTTTTCTTTGCTTACACATTTGGTTTAATAATTGCAGAAATAAGTAGCTAAGCAAAATTAAATACAAAACCCCAAAAACTGTACCACCTGTTGCACGGGCAGTACAGTTTTTGGCTTTGGTTTCTGTATTTTGCCGAGGCACTTACTGATTAGTTATCAAGTTTTAAGTGGACTCATTACCATAAGCATAAATCTTTATCGATTATTTTTGCTCTTATTTGGGCTTTAATAAAATCTTGTCACTATTAAGTAAGCAAGTGCAATTAAATATAAAATTCCAAAGCTTGATTCTGTCCGCGCAACGAGCTGAACAAGTTTTGAATCTAAATTTTAATTGTGCTGAGGTACTTAAACACTTTTTTTAATATATAAATTCTCTAAATCTATGGCTGGTTTACCTGATTTACAAGCGATTGAGGATGCACTAGCACCGATTATCGATCCCGATCGCCAAGAAAGTATTATCGAGCTGGATATGGTGCGTGATATCGCCATCAAGTCCAATGGGGTGATCAGTTTCACGTTATTACTAAATGATCCAAATAGTCCTAACCGAGATCCTTTAATCCAAGAATGTAAAACCGCTATTAAGGCGATCGCTTCCGTCAGTGATGTTTGGGTAAAGGTAATCGCCAATAGTCCTGCGATCGCTACACCTACCACACCAACAAGTTTATTAAAAGGTATTGAAGGCGTTAAATATGTCCTTGCGATTTCCAGCGGAAAAGGCGGCGTAGGTAAAACTTCGGTTGCTGTAAATGTTGCGGTTGCTCTTGCAGATATGGGTGCAAAGGTTGGCATTCTTGATGCAGATATCTATGGACCAAATGTACCTGTGATGTTGGGGATGGAGTCGGCTCAAGTAAAGGTGGTCAAGGCTAAAAATGGTGCTGATGTGGTCGAGCCAGCCTTTAACTATGGTGTAAAAATGATCTCCATGGCATTTTTAATTGCCAAAGATCAGCCTGTAGTTTGGCGTGGTCCAATGCTGAATGGTGTAATTCGTCAGTTTTTATACCAAGCAAACTGGGGCGAACTTGATTATTTGATTGTGGATATGCCTCCTGGGACAGGTGATGCTCAGTTGACGCTCACACAGTCTGTGCCATTGGCAGGGGCTGTGATTGTGACGACACCACAAACAGTTTCGCTTTTGGATTCACGCAAGGGCTTGAAGATGTTCCAAAATATGGGCATCCCTGTTTTGGGCATTGTCGAAAATATGAGCTATTTCATTCCGCCTGATATGCCCGATAAGCAGTACGACATTTTTGGCTCTGGCGGCGGCAAGAAAACATCTGATGAGCTTGGTGTGGATTTGCTCGGTTGTGTGCCTCTAGAGATCAGTCTGCGCGAAGGTGGCGATCGCGGCGTGCCAATCGTATTAGGTCATCCTGAGTCTGCATCGGCTAAGGCTTTACGAGAAATTGCTAAGGCGATCGCAGCTAAAGTCCAAGAACAAGACAACTAAAATTTAGTTCGGGGTAATTTCAGATTAGATGTTGAATTTTTTGAGATTCCCCGAACTCATCTTATTTGAGAATTGCGATCGCATCTTCTCCAGAGAGTCGTTTAAGCTTTGACATATTCGGGTTGTAACTCAAAGTTGACAAAAATTGATGGGTTGGCGACTAAACCGAAGTCTTCAGGATTTTCATCTTCTAGGTGTAATCCAACTGCTTGGATAAGATTTTCGACAACTTCATCTAAGGTGTTTCCCTGTGTGACCACTGATATTTCCAAGCATTCGGCAACATACCCGCCATCTAAGTTTGACCGAATAAATGACTTAATATTTTGCTGAAGTTTAATGTGGCTTTTCATCTATGTGTCGCAAATGATTAACGCAATGTTTCCATTCTCCCTATGTTAGCGCGATCGCTATTTATTTGTTTCCAAAGGGATAGAATGCAACTGTTCCAGCAAAATGAACGCTTTAATTATGCATCTCCATAAATTCATGCTCTATCTATCAATGGGGCTACTATTATCACTTTATTGTTACTGTCTTTTTCTTGCTTTTGATAGTGATAATTTTGACTTTTGGGTATTGGCAGGAATAGTTTCAACGGTTTTGGCTGGAGCCTTATTTTATACTTATCGATTTAAAAAATGGCGATTTGGTTCATTTTTTTTGACCGTGATAGTTCTGCTTAGTTTTAGCTTGTTTTCTCCAGTTAGACCTTTTCTAAGTTTTTTCTTCTCTCTCAATACAGGACTGGCACTGTCTCAAGTCAGAACTTCGCTGAATCATAATTTTTCGGCAAAGTCTGGGTTCGCTTTACCACGTGAAGATTCGTTGCGTTTAAGTGAGCAGGAACAGGATTCTGGCATTTCCAAATTTCTGTATGTTGTTGATCCTCTTGATGGGATTGCTAACAGCGATACGGTGGTTATTGAATTTGATCGCGAGAATAGACTTGTTGCTGCTCGTTATTCATCACTAATAATCCCAAGTATCTAAGCGATCACATGTTGTGATTTTGGATAGAGAAATATGTGATCGCATAAACAATTTGGCAAAAATGCTAAATTGAAAAGACCGATTGGGCTAAGTTGACCTATGGCAATTACAACTGAACGACCAATACAACAACAGCAGCTACTCAGCTTTGACGAATTTGTGGCACGTCATGGCGGCGACAACCGCTACGAACTTATTGATGGAGAGGTATTTGACTTGGAACCAACAGGCTACCATGAAGAAGTTGCAGCCTACATCACCAAAAAAGTTTGTGTCCAAATTGACGTAGAAGGATTACCTTGGTTCGTACTTCAGCGAGGACTATTACGCCCTTCTAACACTGGCATGACAGCATTTCGACCTGATGTTATGGTGATTGATCGCAATGAACTTACCAGAGAAATACTTTGGGCTGACCAATCAATTCTGACACTCGGTAGTTCGATTAAATTTGTTGCCGAAGTTGTTAGTAGCAACTGGCAAAATGCTTATGCTCGTAGAGTCGAAGACTACGCGATTTTGGGTATTCCCGAATATTGGATTGCTGACTATGCAGGTAATGGTGGTACGCGCCACATTGGGAAACCTAAACAACCCACCCTTTCTATTTGCACACTAGTAAATGGAGAGTATGAAATTCAGCAGCTTCGGGGGAATCAGAACATCGTTTCTCTAACCTTCCCAAATTTAAAGCTAACGGCTGAAAAAGTCTTGAGTGATTAGAAATAACAAGAAGGATAACAATGTGATCGGGCTTATATCATTGTCCGCTTTCCATGATTGAGTTGCTTTCACTACGGGGCTTTCTCTCCCTCACGAATTAACTGACCAGTGCAGTGACGACATTAAATAATCCTCATGAGAGTGTTCCAATCAATGCATTTTCTGACCTACTGCTATTTTCTTTTTCTAGGTTTAGGAAGAACTGTTTCAATTGGAATATCTTCACTGAGTAGATAAGTAGCTGCTTTTTCGCTGAGGAGAATTGCCTTGGAAAGCAGCGATCGCGCTGTGCTAGTGGTCGGCAAATAAAGCTGGATAATTTTGCGCTTGATCAATGGCGATGTTGCTGAGAACGTACTACGAGCATTACGCCATTCCGCATCAGAGCGACAAAAGAGCCTCAAAGCTAAATCAACTGTCGGCTGTCGGCAATTAGTTTCGTCATTGTTGAGGAAAGTATAAATCCTCTCATAACGGCGACTAATCTCAGGTGCGAGACAGAGAACTAAGAGATCGCGCTCAAAATGCCCTAACTCTAGGCGATCGCAAAGGGTGGGAATTGCGAGGCAAATGTTTTTTGCGAGACTAGCTTCGAGGCGATCTCCATAGCGCCCAAGGGGATGGATTATCTCTGGTGAAATCTTGGGTGCAAGACTGCCGCCTTTAGATGGGTCGATCGCGATAAAGCCTTTCCACCAATGATTTGTAGCTCGATCAGCAGCCGACTTTGCCACGCGATCGACTTCTTGATTGTTTTGGCGCTGCTTAGCTAGCGATCGCATCAGTATGCGATCGAGCCAAGCTAATTCCGCTTTTAGATATGACCAGTTATCAGCAAAGGGTTGAACTTCAGGAAAAGCAGGGACTTCACCTGTTTCTGCAATCATGCGATGCCTCGGCGCAAAGTACCACGAATGAATACGCTAACGAATATGCCGAAACCTAATAAAGCGATCGCGGCGGAAAGGATTGTCATATTTCCCCAAGGTGCAGTAAAAACAACGCTATCCCATGCCCATGTACTATGGCTGTACACATAACGAATTGGTTCAATCGCCCAAGATAGAGGATTAAGGCTAGCAATCCATTGTAACCAAGTCGGCATGAAGGCAAGTGGTGCAAGCGCCGTACTAGAAAACATCAATGGCAAATTCACTAAGAAAATAAAGGCAAGCATCTCTTGATGCCCAGGCATAGCAAAAGCAAGCCCTAAACTCAACATTGTAAAGTCTACGATTAGCAGCATCAGGATTAGAGACATGATGGCTAAACCACTTAAGCTCGGTAACCCTGCACCCATAAGTCCACTGACCGAGACGATCGCTAAAGTCTGCACCATACTTAGGGCGATGATAAAAATTGCGGAAGCGGCAATGATCGAAAATCGGGATACTAGGGGCGCGACTAAGATACGATTGAGGAAACCAAATTCGCGATCGAATAGCATCGGCAATCCCGAATTAAGGGCACTGCTAAAGGCTGTAAATACAATGATCCCCGCCGCTAAAAACTGCACATAGGTCTGACCGTCACCGACTAAACCTTTGGGCAACCCACTAAACAATGCGCCAAACAGCAATAACCACATCAATGGCTGCAACACACCTGCGATCAAAGTTGTCGGACGGCGACGCAGTTGGATAAATAGGCGCGTAGTTAAAGCTGTCACTTCTTGACGAAAATCAGCCCACCATAAGCTTGGCTGCGGACTTTCTGGTTGCGAGAATTGATGGCTTTGTGGTTCTTGGATTAAAGGTGGAAGGGGAGTTTGAGTCATATCGTTATCTGTACAGATGAGCCACAATATCTATCATAATCCACACATAGCCGAGCGCTTTGCAAACTCACGATAGGTATAGGGCAGGAAATTGTTAAAATCCGTTTTCCAATAGATACCCCAAGAAGGATAATAGCCCTCTGGTAATTGAAGCCCTTGTTTCAAAAACTTGGTATCCCCTCGTCCCATTCTGTCTGGGATTCCAGTTGTAAAGTTCCAGATATCATCAGCGAGGCAAGTCTGCGCACATCTTCCTGGTATTGTAGATTTACATTTCTGCCTACAAATTTTCCCAGATTGTCCAGAATTGGATAAATTTTCCTCTCTTTCCACAATTAGTCTTTGTGCATTAAAGCCAAAGCGTCCTAAGCTAGCTTTTTGCCATAGGCGATCAATTGTTGTGAGATCGGTGCAAGGAAAATTAAGGATATCTTCCCTACTCATTGGTATAAATATCTCCAAATCACTAGCTTTCGCTAATAATCGTCCTGTTTCTTGATCTGCTTTTTCCCATTGTTTTGCTTCTAGTAGCGATCGCAGTGAGCGATAGTCAATATTTCGCACCGATGGTAAGGATTGAATAATTGTTTCATTTGATGGTTTGTTAAACTGCCAGATCGGATTTTCTAATAAGTAAGGATAGCTGTTTTTCACCCAAAACCATCCCGCCCCAGTAGAGATCGCTGTAAATACAGCAATGAATATCCATTGCGTTTTCCCCAGTTTAGGAATTGCCATTATGAATTTACTTTTTAGAAACTGAAACGATTAAATACTAGATTTTTAAAGAGATATAGGGGTTTTACATAATTCTTATCGCTATTGCCCTTTTAGCTTAGACATAAAGCTTAAAAGAGAGTGGTGGTGCAAAGCACCACCACTCTCTTTCCAAATTGGAGATAGCTAATTCTTCTCTGTCTTGGGTGGTCTGCGTAATCGGATACCGATCGCGACAAGTCCTACACCAGATATGACATAAATAGGCGCAATGGAAGCAAAGCCAATTGTGGAGCCGAAGATAGACAAAATCCCAATAGGGAAAAGAACAGCCCCCGCACCAGATGTAATACACATTCCACTGATAATCTTTTTCGCTATAACAATGGGGTACTTTGGCTGGAGCAATGTCCAGCCCAAAGTACCAGCCGTTAATCCTGGCAGCCCAACCAACATAATCATATTGAGGCGATCTCCCCCTACCACTATTACAAACAGAGTAAAGGCAATCGCAGGTATACCTCCCAAGATCAGCATCCAAGAGGCAATAGCGCGAATTACTTCTAGGAAGCTAGTAGATCGATAAACCAAAACAGCGATCGCGTTCATTGCCAATCCACCAACTCCAAACATCAGAGCAGCAAAGGAATTATTAAGACTATTGGTATACAGCCACACCCCAAAAATTAATGAGGCTGTGCCAAAGACAAAAAGAAGTAATGCAAAAATTCTTCGTAAGCTCATAGCTAATAAATTTGCTTCTATTCAAATGTAGTACCAAAGCACAAAATGGCTACGCCATTTTGTGCTTTTAAAACCCTTACAGGGTTTGGTTTTTAATTCACAGAAGTGTTGCCACACTTTTGTGAATTGGTATAACTCTTTCTAACTTCCAAAAAGTGAATCGCCCGTTTAACGGGCGATTCACTTTTTATTTTCTTATTACACGGAGGTAATTAGCTTAAATTTGCTTTAACTCATTGGCGAGTTTGCCAACCATGTCCTTTGCACCACCAAATAACATCATTGTTTTTTGTTGATAGAACAAGTCATTTTCGACACCCGCAAAACCAGCACTCATGCCTCGCTTAATCACGATCGCATTTTTGGCTTTATCCACATCTAAAATCGGCATCCCATAAATGGGGCTAGATTGATTAGTCCTTGCCGCAGGATTGACAACATCATTTGCGCCGATGATCAATACCACATCGGTATTCTCAAACTGTGTATTGATATCGTCCATGTCATAGAGTTGCGAGTAAGGCACATTAGCCTCCGCCAATAGAACGTTCATATGCCCTGGCATCCGCCCCGCAACTGGATGGATGGCAAACTTTACTTCTACACCTTTGCGTTCGAGCATATCCGATAACTCACGCACAGCGTGCTGCGCTTGAGCGACTGCCATGCCATATCCAGGCACAATTACCACCGATCGCGCATAGCCCAACATCATCGCGCATTCTTCGGGATCAATAGTTTTCACGGTTTTGTTGCTACTATCGCCTGCGTCACCATCTGTGACTAAGGTTGTGCCAAAGCCGCTAAATAGCACATTGGGAAGAGTACGATTCATTGCCTTACACATAATCTGGGTAAGGATCAAACCTGAAGCACCAACTAATGCACCTGAAATAATCAACACATTATTCATCACCACAAAGCCTGCGGCACTGGCTGCAACCCCTGACAGAGAGTTCAGCAGTGAGATTACCACGGGCATATCACCGCCACCAATGGGGATCACAAACAATACGCCGACTAGGAGGGAAATGATATTTATGCCAATGAATGCGACCAGATCAGCAGGATTGACAATCAGCATGGCTGCACCAACGACAAAAGTGGCTAGCAGCAGAATATTGATGGTTTGCTGATAGGCAAATCGAATCGGTGCGCCCTTCATGATTCCTTGCAATTTAGCAAAGGCAATCATGCTACCCGTAAAGGTAATATTGCCGATGAGAACACTAGCGGTAATTGAAAGATTATCGACCAATGGCAATGTCAACCCATGACTGACTACCCGCCAATATTCGCCTACAGCTACTAAAGATGAAGCCAAACCGCCCAAACCATTGAGTAAACCGACCATCTGCGGCATATCGGTCATCGCAACTTTGTAAGCAATTAGAGAACCGATCGCCGAACCGATCGCGATCGCTACCAAAATCAAGCTATAGCTCAATACTTGCTTGTCAAGCAAAGTAGCTACAACCGCTAACAACATAGCGATCGCGCCTAGCAAATTCCCCTGACGTGCTGTAGCAGGTGATCCCATCTGTTTGAGACCAATCATAAATAAGGAAGCTGCCACCAAATAGGTAAGCTGAATCCCCGTCGGGACATAATCCAAAATATTTTCTAGCATGGTGCTTTACGCCTCTTTCTTTTTGAACATTTGCAACATGCGATCGGTAACCAGAAATCCGCCAACAACATTGATCGTGGCGCAGACAACTGAGATCAGTCCTAAAATCACAGAAATATTGGGATTCACATCGCTACCTGCCACAATCAAAGCACCAATGACGGATATACCTGAAATAGCGTTAGACCCTGACATCAGGGGCGTATGTAATGTTGGTGGAACCTTGTTAATTACTTCAAATCCTGCAAAGGAAGCAAGCACAAAGACAAATAGAGCACTAATTAATGATTCGTTCATAGTTGTTTCACGAACTTATTGACTTCAGTGCCAACAAGTTCAAATCAATTGAATGTGAATTAAAACTTAAACCCAGTAAGGGTTTTCAAAAAACAAAATGGCTAAGCCATTTTGTTTTTTGCATATTTAGACGGCGACTGCTAGTTGAGATAGAGCATCTTTAACGCGCTGATTACGAATTTCGCCAGCGTGAGTGATACAGGTACTGCTGATAATGTCATCATCAAAATCAAGATCCAGTTCGCCTTTCTTGATCAAGTGATTGAGAAGGTTGAGCAGATTTTTAGCGTATTTTTGCGAAGCATGAATTGGCATTGATGATGGCAAATTGATTGGTGAAATAATCATTGCGCCATGACACATTACATCCTTGCCAGCGATCGTACCTTCGCAGTTACCCCCCTGTTCTCCAGCCATATCAACAATGATCGAACCACGCTTCATATGGGCAATCATGGCATCAGTCACCATTACTGGGGCTTTACGTCCAGGCACTTGGGCAGTGGTAATCACAATATCCGCTTCTTTAATATGCTTAGCAAGAATGACTTGAGCATGTTGTTTTGCTGCTTCGGAAATTTCTTTCGCATAGCCTCCGTCGGCGGTCGTATCCTCATCCAAGGTTACATCTATGAACTTTGCACCAAGGCTCTGTACTTCTTCACGCACCGCAGGACGAATATCATAGGCTTCCACCTGTGCGCCAAGACGACGCGCCGTAGCGATCGCCTGAAGCCCAGCAACACCTGCACCCAGTACCACGACTTTTGCAGGTGGGATCGTTCCTGCTGCGGTGGTCAACATGGGGAGATATTTGGGCAATGCTGCGGCTGCGATCAGTACAGCTTTATAACCAGCGATCGAGGCTTGCGAGGAGAGCGCATCCATACTTTGAGCCCGACTGCTGCGGGGGATCATCTCCATACTCATTGCTGTTACCCCCTGATGCGCGAGGCGGCGGATTAGTTCAGGTCTACCTAAAGGATTTAGAAAACCAATTGTGATTTGTCCAGATTTAAACATGCTCACTTCTTCTTCGCGAGGTGCTCCCACTTTGAGCAAAATATCTGATTCATTAATCAGAACACTCTTGTCAAAAATAATCTTGGCTCCAACTTCTTCATAAGCTGCATCCGCAAAAAAAGATGATTCGCCAGCATGACTCTCGATCAAGACTTCCAAACCATTTTTGACCAAGCGACTCACCACTTCAGGAATTAGAGCGACTCTACGTTCTCCAAATTCTATTTCTTTGATTACGCCTATCTTCATTCATGCACCTTATTCAATTATCTTCACTTACCGAAATATATGATCGGGCAACCCAGATACAGCGCTTTGCACTTAAACCCGAACCAAGCAAATTTCTATAAGCGTTGCAAAGTAACACTTATAGAAATTTGCTTGTGGCTTTTTCGATCATAAATTGCTGTAAGTAGAGACAATTCATG
Source organism: Pseudanabaena sp. (assembly GCA_044354985.1). Lineage (GTDB taxonomy): Bacteria > Cyanobacteriota > Cyanobacteriia > Pseudanabaenales > Pseudanabaenaceae > Pseudanabaena. The sequence goes on from JBIKYZ010000119.1 coordinate 11,479, forward strand.
AGGAGTTGCCCTGACTTACAGCAATTTATTTAGGATTGCTATATGTGTTAGCTTCATTGTAAGAACCTAAATGTGCTCTTTTGGATACTTCTTCGGATAATCTTTAACTGTCTTAACGAAAGTACCGTAGAAATATTTACTTTCAATAACTTTTGCAAACAAGTCTAAATGATCAAGACCTACACACAACGTAAAAAAGCGAAAGCTTGGCTCAAAAACTATCGTGGTAAACGTCCAGTATTTGCTTGTGTGTTGGGCTTTACAGAAACAGGACTGATTCCGAATATTTCCGCAGCAGGAGAGACTCCTGAGGATCGTAAATATACAGCGATCGCTGATGCTGAATTTCTTGCTACTGGAATTAATACAACTTTCCCTTTGCCTCCCCTAGTTGCAGGAGCGTCACCAGTCTTAATTTCTCGTGCTGTTGTCGCCGCCCAAGAATTACCGCTGTTTATTTTTGATGCAGGCTTAGCGATCGCACCAACAGTTGAAACCAAGGCGATCGCCCTCGGTGGATTACCAGCCAAGTGCCTGAGTACGGGAAAAGCTTTGCCCATTGAAACAGTGCTGCAATTATTTGTACAGGGCTTAGTATGGGGAGAGAAGTTAGCCCAAGCGGGAGCCTATGTAGTCTTGAGTGAATGTGTAGTTGGTGGCACGACTACAGCTCTCGCCGTGCTGACTGCGTTAGGAATAGATGCAAAAGATAAAGTCAATAGCTCTCATCCCACCTGTAACCATGCTCAAAAATGGGAAATCGTCCAAGCAGGATTGCAGCATCTGGAGCAACCAGCCACGCCCTTTGAAATAGTGGCGGCAGTGGGCGATCCCATGCAAATTGCGGTGGCTGGAATGGCGATCTCGGCTAGTCGTCATGGAGGTGTATTACTGGCTGGCGGGACTCAAATGTTAGCCGTTTATGCCCTCGTAAGGGCGATCGCTAATGATCAACACTTAGTCTGGAATTCTGAGGCAATCGCGATCGGCACAACCCGATGGGTTGCTGAAGATCCCACAGGTCACACTGTTGATCTAGCTTTAGCTGTGCGTGATGTACCATTGCTCGCCACCCAGCTAAGTTTTGCCAAATCTAAGTTTCCGCAGTTACGCGCCTATGAACAAGGCTTTGTTAAAGAAGGGGTCGGAGCTGGTGCGGCGGCGATCGCAGCGCATCTCTATCAAAATTGGACTCAGGAAAGATTGTTAACTGCGATCGAGAAACTAATTGTCATGTAGAGCGAAATAGATCAACATATTTTTTTGCGATCGCAACAGGATCATAAGTTTGGCGAATTGTTTGAATCAGCAATTGATCAGGTAGATACTGATCTCGATGATTGAGCATATCGGTAAGGCGATCGCGCCATTCATCTACATCCAAGGGATTTTCCACATAAACTGCTCTCTGCATCGTTACTTCAGGAATAGCGGTACAGCGTGTTGTCAGCACAGGTAAACCCATTCCCATAGCTTCCACAGGAGGCATTCCAAACCCTTCAAATAATGATGGGAATGCAAATAGGTAAGCATGGTGATAGTACCAAGCTAATTCGCGATCGCTAATATAGCCAGTGATATAAACCCGACTTTCTAAACCTAGATCCTTCACTAATTGACGAATATCATCACAGCGATCGCGCCGCATTCCCAAAAGTGAATCAGGTAACTGCCCTACTAAAACTAATTTTATTTCCCTTAAATGCTCAGGTAATTTAGAAAATGCTTTTACTAAGGTGGCAAGATTTTTATGTTGATAGTGGTTAGCTACAGAGAGAATAAAGGGTTGATTAAACTTATTTAAATCTTCAAAATTAGATGGTTTATCTATTTCTAGTCTATCCCAAGCTATTGGGTTATAAATCATCGTGATTTTATGGCTTAACTTATATTTGTTTTGAATATCTATTTTAACAAATTGAGAAATTGCTACTACTATGTCGGCATTAGTTAAAGTTATTCTATGTGCTAGTCTTAACCACAGTTTTTTAAGCAAAGAAAACTGACTGGGAAAATGCAAGTAATTCAAGTCATGAATAACCGTCGCACAAGGCATTTTTAGTAGAAGTCGCCAAGGCGTAAAATAATTGGTGTTGATCAGTCCATCAAGGTGGTATTTATTAGCAATTATTGGTAATTGGCAAGCTTCACTAATAAATCTATTTCCAATAATTTTGACAGAAATAATTGTGATAGTTACATCCAAATCTAAAGTATTAAACCAATGTACGGAATCCTGATTAACAAATACATATATATTAATATTTCGAATGCGTGCCAACCCAATTAATAAACCTCGCAGCATAAACTCTGCACCACCAACTTGATTTGGCTTAAGAAATAAACTGTTTACCCCGACCTTCATAGTTGTTTAACTTTTGTTGTGATTAAGTAGTAAAAAAACAAGTAAATAAAATATCTTAATTAATTAAGATACTGTAATAGTTTTCCAGATCTATAACTTAAAAGAATAGAATAGAAAATAAAATAAGCAGAAATATAATCATTAATTTTTTTTAGATAAACAATTTAAATCCATTTCATATGATAAAATAAAGCAAACTTAATAAGAACTATAAATATGAAAGATACAGATGCAAGATGGGAAGCATTGGGTAAAAATGAGCCTTATTGGGCTGTGTTAACTTCCGATGATTTTAAGCAATTAAATCTTACTGAAAATACACTAGAAAAGTTTTTTCAAACTGGGGACGAATATGTTGCTGATATTTTGCAAATTATTCATCAACATTTAGATGATTGCTTTAAGCCTGATAGGGTGTGTGATTTTGGTTGCGGAGTTGGAAGGTTAGTGCTACCTTTTGCCCATTATAGTAGAGAAGTTGTGGGGATAGATATATCAGAATCTATGTTAAAAGAATGCGAAAAAAACTTAAATAATCGAGGAATAAATAATTGTCAACTAATTACTAGTGATGATAACTTAGCCAGTTTAACAGGAAGTTTTAATTTAATTCATTCTTTTATTACTTTTCAACATATTCCTGTGGGCACTGGTCAGTTAAGACGTGAGGCAGTGAAAGCCGCACAATGAAAGCAACTCCAGCATGGAAAGCGGTCGATGATATAACCCGATCGCCATAGCTGGAGTCTTGTTCTTCTCTAAGCCCCCATGAGGACGCACCCAGTTGTGAACGGGAGCATGTCACTTTTGCAAAAAGCGAGAGAAAGGAGGGAAAATAGAATAATTTAGAGGTCAGAAAAAGCATGACACCAGAACAAGCCGAGAAATTACAAGAACATGTGCAGGAGATCGCCAAAA
>JBIKYZ010000120.1:0-14729 GCA_044354985.1 Pseudanabaena sp.
AAATATCGCAGACTCAGCAAGGATTATGAATTTTATGAGAACACCTCGGAGTCCTTTATTTACCTAGCTTTGATCCGCAAAATGCTTAGAAATCTTACTGCTGTCAATTCTTAAATGCTTTCTTAAACTGACCGAGAATTTTCTCAGTCAAAGGAAACTGCTTTTTGCAAGCTTTTTCCAGAGATTTTTCATAGCGTTCTAAATTTTTCAAGCGCTTACGAGCTGGCTCTAAAACCTCATTCTCGATCGCTGTTGCCACCTCATCCGACAACTCCCACCTCTCGCGCTGAACCTCCAAAATATCCTGACCCACAAAAGATATCTCGCCATTCTCCGCATATCTCTCCACCAAACGGCGATACTCTAACTTCGTATCCACCTTTGCCCTAGACAAAACGATCTTAATCCCCTGCCTAAACCCATAAATCTCAGGCTTCATCGCAGGCTTCGCCGACTGCACATGACGCTTAGCATACTCATGCAACTCATCCGCCGAGATCATCCCATCCCCGTCAGATTCTGCCGCCCCTGACTCAATTCCCTGCACGATGTAATTCGTATAGAGCGACAGTTCCCCCTCCTTATCTTCATAGGATTTTTGCGTCGAAGTCGAAGAAGTCAACACCACACTCCCCTCCACCTCAAGCTGCGTTTTTAGCTTTACATCCGCACCCTTTGCTTGCCAACCCTCCGCAAACGCCCCACTATAGCAACAGTCCAAGATCAAAACCTGCTGACGTTCATAACGATGATCGCGCATGATGCCATGAATAAAACTTGCTGATACCGCCGTAGACCGAAAAGTATCCTTACTAGTGCGGCGCGTTGCCAGATATAGGCGATCGCTATCATCAGTAATCCCATGCCCCGAAAAATAGAGCAAACCCAAATCACCCTTTTGACAGCTTTGAAATAACAAATCTATCGCCGTTTGCATCGCCTCTAGATCGGGATCGATCAGCGTCTTGACATCATCAAAAGCCCCAAGCTCAGGATTTTGCAACACACGCAACATCGCCGCCACATCCTTCGGCGCAGCCGCAAGTGATGGCAAACCTGCCTCGTACTGACTTACCCCAATCAGTAGAGCCTTCTTAGCCATTGACTACAGCCTTTGTCATCGTGTCCAATAGCCCCTTCGCAATTTGCTCACCAATCAAGGCAGCTTTTTCGCTAGTGGTTTCGATGGTTACTTCGCGATCGCCATCCTTCACATGGATCTTCATCGGCTTTTCCGCAAACTTGCTACCGACAAAGCCCAAAAAGCTAACAACATTGTCTAGCTTCACCTCAGCCGTCAACACCCCAACCAACTTATCTAGCCCACCCTTGCTACCCGCCTCAGAGCTTAGATCTTCAGTGCGCTCCACAGACTCAGCATCACCCTGCTCCCGTAGCTGTTTCAGCAATTTCTTCGCAAACTCCTGCCTTTCATAGTCATCAGGATTGTCTAACGCAAAAGTAATTTCAACCAAGGACTCGCTCACCGCTCAGACTCCAAGAATAATTTCTAAAAATAACTATAAACTGAAATCCCATTCTAAACGGTGATACTTTCAGAATTTACTAGTTGATTAGGTCAGCAAACTAAACCCGTAAATGCATAGATCCCCGACTTTTTCTAAGCAAGCAAAGTCCATTTGCAAATTCACAAAAAAAGTCGGGGATCTTAACCTGTGCTTTTTAAGTTTTCCTATGCCTAGCTACTTAATAACTTGGTTGTAAGTATCAGTACCCTGCATAGTATAAACTCCTCTTTTTGTCATGGCTTCTCTACAATTTAACTTGACTTTTAAACTATCGCGATCGCTGATAACCCTTATAGAGAGCGAATCAATACCTCTAAGTTTCCAACTTCAACTAAAAAAGCTTAAAATAAGTTCAGGATAGTTGCTGGCTATACTAATTGATTGCAAGGATTATGGATAAAAGTTGTGGCTAGCCAAACGAAGCAAGTAGGTAGAAGTTTTGATACTTCTCTAGATATCTCTAAGTATGAAGCGAAGACACAGGAAATCGCGAAGAAGATTTTAAGTGGCAATGAGAAAGGTTCCTTTTGGTCAAAATTATCGCAAATTAAGGATGAATTGCGCCTTGATGACAAGCTCATGGCTTGGACAATGGAAAATGAAGGCTTACGGGTGCAGTTATTCCGACTGATCGATTGCTTGCCAGCATTACAGAGTAAAGCCGAGATTGCGCGACATATGCAGGAATATCTCGCCAGTGATGCCGTAGAAGTTCCTGCTTTGCGTGCCTTGTTGAATTTTAGTACTGATAATCCTAATTCGATTACAGCTACGGCTGCCGCAACAACGCTCTCTACTGCCGTGGGAACCCTCGCCAAGCGCTACATCTGTGGTGAGAACTTACCAGAAGCGACAAAATCGATTGAGAAACTAAGGCGCGATCGCTTTGCTTTTACGATGGATTTGCTCGGTGAGGCAGTGATTAGCGAACTAGAAGCTGGTGAATATCTCAATCGCTATATTGCGATGATGGAGGATTTGTCTAATAAAGCTAAGAATTGGGGCTTGATTGATCAGATTGATAAAGCTGACAGCGAACAACTAAAACGGGTTCAGATTTCCGTAAAATTGAGCGCATTCTATTCCCAATTCGATCCTCTTGATCCTGTCAAAACGACAGAGAAAGTCAGCGAACCAGCAAGAGTTTTATTGCGTAAAGCGCAAGCTCTAGGCTGTGGCATCCATTTTGATATGGAGCAGTATGAGTTTAAGTCGCTCACCTTACAGATTCTCAAGCAAGTCTTAATGGAACCCGAATTCCGCGATCGCACGGATGTGGGAATTACGCTGCAAGGCTATTTGCGCGACAGTGAGCAGGATTTGTTAGAACTAGTCGAATGGGCAAAACAACGCGGTAAGCCTGTGACTGTGCGCCTCGTCAAAGGAGCCTATTGGGATCGGGAAACGATTCGTTCCTATCAGCAGGGTTGGGCTATTCCTGTATTCTCCGATAAAGTTTCCACCGATGCCAACTATGAGCGCTTGATTCAGATTCTCTTAGAGAATCATCAATATCTCTATGCAGCGATTGGTAGTCATAACGCGAGATCTTTAGCTAAGGCGATCGCCATTGTCCAAACCTTAAATATCCCTAGTCGTGCCTTTGAAGCCCAATGTCTCTATGGCATGGGTGACAAATTTGCCAAGGCGATCGCCGATATGGGTTATCGGGTGCGCGTGTATTGTCCCTTCGGTGATTTGATTCCAGGAATGTCTTATCTAATTCGCCGCTTGCTGGAAAATACCGCCAATAGTTCCTTTTTAAGAATTAGTGGTGAAGGTGTTGATGTCAGTAAATTAATTGCTGCACCTGTGAAAACAGAACGAGATGCGAACTACAATGATGCTCCTGCTCTGAATATTTTTGACGGATTCGTCAATTCTAGCGATCGCGATTACGCGATTGATCAAGAACGAGAAGCCGCCCAAACAGCTTTACAACAGGTTCGCCACCAACTTGGGAAAACCTATTTGCCAATCATCAATGGTCAAGCGGTAGAAACGGAAACCTATGTCGAATCTGTCAATCCTGCCAATTCCTCGCAAGTGGTCGGTAAAATCGGACTAGCCAGCATCGACCAAGCCGAAGAAGCGGTTAAATCTGCAAAATCCGCCTTTGCTTCATGGAAGAAACTCAGTGCTAAAGAACGGGGTGATATTCTCCGTAAAGCTGCCGACATCATGGAAGAGAAGCGCGAAGAACTAATTGCATGGATTTGTTGGGAAGTTGCTAAACCGATTCGCGAAGGTGATGGCGAAGTTTCCGAAGCGATCGACTTCTGCCGTTACTATGCCAAAGAAATGGAACGCCTCGAATCAGGAGTACAGCGCAATATCCCAGGGGAAGACAATACTTACATCTATCAACCTCGCGGCGTGGTAGTCGTAATTTCGCCTTGGAACTTTCCCTTTGCGATCGCCTTGGGTATGAGTGTGGCAGCGATCGCCGCAGGTAATACGGTGATCCTCAAACCCGCCGAACAGTCCTCGGTAATTGGCGCAAAAATTGCGGAAGTTCTCCAAGCCGCAGGTTTACCCACAGGCGTATTTACCTATCTTCCCGCCAAAGGTTCGACTGTTGGTTCCCATTTAGTCAAACATCCCGATGTGCATCTCATCGCCTTCACAGGTTCTCAACAAGTCGGCTGCCAAATCGTCACTGAAGCCTCAATTTTGCGTCCTAAACAAAAACACATGAAGCGTGTCATCGCCGAAATGGGTGGTAAAAATGGCATCATCGTCGATGAAAGCGCCGACCTCGATCAAGCCGTAGTGGGCGTAATGAACTCCGCCTTCGGTTTTGCTGGTCAAAAATGTTCCGCTTGTTCGAGAGCGATCGTATTGGCTCCCGTCTACGACAATTTCATGGAGAGATTAGTAGAAGCCACCCGTTCTCTCATTGTCGGCGAAGCTCACCTTCTAGACACTAAACTCAGCGCCGTGATTGACGCTGCTGCTCAACGCAATATTCAGAACTACATCGCTAAAGGTAAGGAAACCGCCAAACTTGCCTATGAAGGCGAAGTTCCCACTCATGGTTTCTATGTCAGCCCAACTATTTTTGGTGATGTCGATCCTGACAGTGTGATCGCCCAAGAGGAGATTTTTGGTCCCGTATTGGCGGTAATCAAGGCGAATAGTTTTGATGAGGCTTTAGCGATCACGAATGGTACGAACTTCGCACTCACTGGCGGTTTATATTCGCGCACTCCTTCCCATATCGAACGCGCCTATCGCGAGTTTGAAGTGGGCAATCTCTACATCAATCGCGGCATCACAGGCGCATTGGTAGATCGCCATCCCTTCGGTGGTTTCAAGCTAAGCGGTATCGGTTCCAAAGCTGGCGGACGCGATTATCTATTGCAGTTCCTAGAGCCAAGGTCAATCACCGAAAATACTCAGCGTCAAGGTTTTGCGCCTCTTGATGGGATTGAGTAATTAAGGACAAAACACTAAAAAGGGCTTTTTGCCCCTTTTAGTGTTTTGTAAATATAATGCTAAAATCTAATACATTCTTATCTTTAACTTTAATATGATTCAAACCTAATCTGAATCATATCTTATAAACTTAATAATTTTCCTTGATATAAAGATTTAAAAGGTATCTACAAATCATGGGTTTTTCACCTATAGTTTTATGTCACTTAGATAAAAACGAATCAAATTTAATTGTTTCAAAATGTATTAAAGATTTTGATTGGATTATTACTTTTTTCTATGGTGAACACATTGGTGATTCTATTGTTTCTCTAGAGAAACTTAAAAGCAGTATTCCTGATTTAGCATCTGTTTCTGATGGCAAAATTCTCTTCCTTGATTTTCTGCCATCTAATGAGAATTTTCGTACATATCTTTATTCAAAATGGAAAGAGCATTGTCCTTCACATATTTCTGGTGAAACTGTTTTGGCGATGCAAAGATGTTTTGAGATTGGTGTCACCGAAGAGCATCGAAAAGCACTAGAGAAACTTTTTTATCAAAGTATTTTTCATGGAGAAGAGTTTGCTCCCTGTTTTGTACTGATAAATACAAAATATAAGTATCTCATCAAGCGAAACTTCATTCGTAAAGACATTGATTCTAACTTATTAGATGTCCTTCTGGAAGGTCTAACTATTATAGATTCAAATAATGATAGTCTTTTTTCTAGCCCAGTTAGAATTGCTGAATTTTTAAAACCTATTGAATTTAACAATAAAAATTCTATAATTTCTTCCTCTTCAGTTCACAACTTAGATATAGCTATAGCTGACTTTCTTGATCAAGCTGAAGATTTAATTTTATCTACAGAGGAAATGAAATTTGACAAATCAACTATTATCGAAAAAATCCAAACAACAAAAAAGTTTGAGAATTCATTTAATCTTCTTGACAAAGATTTAAAAAAGTTAACGCAAAAAGCAATCAGTAACTTGTTGAATGGTAATTTTTCAGGTATTGAGCCAAAGAAGATCAAGTTATCAAATCAAATAACATTTTATAGAATGAGAATAAATAACAAATATAGAATACATTTTCAAGGAAGTCTGGATGATCCCATATTTATAAATATTGGCGCACACAAATTATATGAATTTGGTTATGTAATTGATTAACTACATTCTGACAGTTTATAATTAGCAAAATAATAATTAAGTATTTGATTTTAGCAATTTTACCTAATCGGTATGTACACAATGGCAAATTAATGACAGATCACCCTATCCCATTTAAATAGACCTATGATCCAGACTATTGAGCAAAAAACAACGCTGTACGATCGCGATCTTAATTTGTGGTTAGAAGAGGCGAATCTCTGGGACAAGGGCGCTATATACTCCTTACATTTTGTCGCTTTATTGTACCAAAAATGATACAATAGTATAGCCAAATCTAAATACTCACTTATTTACCACTTGATTTCTATCTTTTGAGAGCTTTTGCTGTAATTTTCCTATGAGCAATATTAAGAGAATTAAAGCAAGCTTTTTCAAAACCGAATCTGGTAAAGAACCTGTTAGAGATTGGCTGATGACTTTATCGAAAGAAGATAGACAAAAAATAGGAGAAGACATTAAAACAATTGAGTTTGGCTTTCCTATTGGAATGCCTACCTGTCGCCCTATGGGCAAAGGATTGTATGAAGTGCGTACTAATCTTGAAAATACGATTACTAGAGTCTTATTTTGTGTGGAAGGAGAGCAAATGATTCTTCTGCACGGGTTTACTAAGAAAACGCAAAAAACACCTAAGGAAGATTTGAATTTAGCCATCAAGCGACAAACTGAGTTTAAAAACAAAGCTGGGAGTTAACCATGTCTAATAATTACCATTTAGGTTCTGCTTTTGATGACTTTCTAGAACAGGAAGGGATTTTAAACGAAGTAACAGAAGTTGCCCTGAAGCGTGTTTTAGCTTGGCAAGTTGAGCAAGCAATGAAGGAACGTGGCTTAACTAAATCCAAGATGGCTAAGTCTATGCAAACTAGCCGTGCGGCGCTAGATCGCTTGCTCGATCCTGAGTATGAGTCGGTAACTTTACGAACTTTAGATAAGGCAGCTAGAGCAGTAGGTAAAAGAATTAAAATAGATTTAGTTGATGTTGTCTAAATACTCCCTAACTAAAACCTATGACACAGACTATCGAGCAGAAATCCACGCTATATGATCGCGATCTTAATTTGTGGTTAGAAGAGGCGATTTTTTATTCTAGCTTATTCAAAAAACTATGATTAAAACTCAAATTTTAGAAGCAATCAAACAAATGCCAAATAGCGATATATTGGAGATAATCAAATGACACAGGCTATCAGACAAAAAACAACGTTGTACGATCGCGATCTTAATTTGTGGTTAGAAGAGGCGATCGCGAAGTTAAAAGTTGGTGATTTTCAAAATCTAGATGTCGAAAACTTAATTGAGGAGTTGGAAGGTTTGGCAGGGAGAGATCGGCGCGAATTAGAGTCACGTTTGACTAGATTAATTGAACATATTCTGAAGCGTTGCTATGTAAATCTGCCTGAGTGTTATCGAGGTTGGGAGCTAACAATCATCGGACAAAGGAATGAAATCAAAAAGATTATCAAACAGTCTCCAAGCCTAAAACGTCATATAAATTTAGTGTTTGACGAATTGTTTAATGACGCACTAGAAATCGTACAAACAGAATATGAAAATACTATTTTTCCTAAAACATGGCAATTTACCTATGAGATTGACTTGTTATTAACTACTAATTTTTGGAAAAAATCTTAAACCTTGATGAATGATGTATTGCATCGCCTAAACCTATGACCCAGACTATTGAGCAAAAAACTACGCTGTACGATCACGATCTTAATTTGTGGTTAGAAGAGGCGATCGCGAAGTTAAAAGCTGGTGATTTTCAAAATTTAGATGTCGAAAATTTAATTGAGGAGTTGGAAGGTTTGGCGGGTAGAGATAGGCGTGAACTCAAGCGAAGATTAACGACACTAATTGAGCATATTCTCAAGCGTTGTCATATGAATTTATCCGAATTTTATAGAGATTGGGAAATTACAATCATTAAGCAACAGAATGAATTAGCCACATTATTAGAGCAGTCGCCAAGTCTGCAAAGTCATTTCTTACAAGTTTTTGATTTCGCTTTTGATACTGCACTCAAGCTAGTAAGGCTAGAGTATCATGAAGCTAATTTTCCTGATGTATGGCAGTTTAGCCGAGATCCTATAAAAGTCTTGAGTTTAAATTTTTAGATAAGTATTTAAACTATTATTCGTATGGATAAACAACAAAGAATTGCTCAAGCTATAAAGGATGTCATATCTAAAATGATGGATCGAGTAATGGATCGCGTTCTAATTACTGATCCTTTTATCAAAGAAAATCATCGAGCAAACAAACCACTTTATGCAGCATTAGTGCCTGATGAAATTTTTAAAGGTTCACATTTTGAGAGAAGATTTGTAACTCCATTTGGTCTTGTATGGGAAAAGCTTGCTCAAGTTGTTGCCCTAGAAGCTTATGGCAATTGCCAAATGGGGCATACAATTAGTGGTACAGTTGGGCAAGAGAGTCTAAGAAGAATTCAAGAAGTATTAAATAAATTAGAACATAGTAAAGGGGAAAACAAAGTCAAACCTAATTGGAGTGAAGAATTGCAATATATTCAGGAAGGTGGTGGCAATTCGATTCCAGTAAGCGTTGTTTGTGATATTTTTATCCAGAACGAAGCAAATGGAAAGCGGTATGCATTTGAGCTTAAAGCTCCATTGCCAAATAGCGATCAAACAAAAGTAAGTAAAGAGAAGCTATTTAAACTTTTAGCAATGGAACCCAAGTTAGTTGATTACGCCTACTACGCTTTGCCATACAACCCCTACGGCAAGAAAGAAAACTATAAATGGGACTTTCCTATGAGGTGGTTCAATATGTACGAAGATAAATCTGTATTAATAGGTGATGAATTTTGGGATCTGATTGGAGGGGAAGGCACTTATAACAATTTTATTCAGGAAGTCAATTCATTAGGAAAAGATTACAGAGAACGCATTTATCGTGAGTTCTTAGGAATAGAACCACCTCCAGATTTTGACGAATATTTGTTGAAGTAGAAAAATGTAAGCGGAGATATCAAATGAATAACGCTAAATTTACCTTTATTGATCTTTTTGCTGGAATTGGCGGATTTAAAATGGCATTAAGTAATAATGGTGGTCATTGCCTTGGCTTTAGTGAAATAGATAAAGATGCAATAAATACATATTGTGACAATTTTCAAGTTGAATCGAGTTACAACTTAGGAGATATTACTAAAATCAAAGAGTTACCTAATCACGACTTATTAACTGCTGGAGTGCCTTGTCAAAGTTGGTCGATCGCTGGTAAAAATTTAGGTTTTGATGATGATAGAGGACAGTTATGGAATGACACAATTTATCTACTTCAACAATCTCAGCCTAAAGCATTTATTTTTGAAAATGTGAAAGGCTTAGTCGATCCGCGCAATAAGAAAGCTCTATCATACATTTTAGAAAGAATCCAAAAAGCGGGATATTATGCGAATTACTTTGTGATTAACTCATTTGATTATGGCGTACCTCAAAATAGAATTCGTATATATATAATCGGTTTTAAAGAAAAGAAGTACTTTCAAAGATTTATACTACCTAAATCTATTGATAAGAAACTAAAACTTGGCGACATATTAGGCATTGAAACAAAAAACTCAACAGATAAAATAAGTATCCAAATGGACTTATTTGGAAATGCTATTGAGTCAAAAACAATGAGTCTTTCAAACACGAACGGATTTAATGACTATTTTTTGTTTAATGATCTGAGAAATGGTCATACAACAATCCATTCATGGGATATTATTGACACCACTCAGCGTCAAAAAGAAATTTGTTTGTTATTGCTTAAAAATAGACGTAAAAGTGCCTATGGAGATCTTGATGGTAATCCATTATCATTGGGACATTTTCAAGGTCTAGATCCATCTATTAATCAAGATGAAATTAATCAACTAATTAAATTGGAAATCTTAAAGTCCGAAGAGTACAGTTTCACTATAGAAGACTATAGTATTAGCAATTTAACAAAAGAAGAAGAAATACTACTTTCATTTGCAAACGATCACAAAATTATTATTGACAATTTAAATACTCAAAGGATATTTAAAACCGATAAAATATCTATTGAAAAAGCAATTGAATCCCTTAAAGAAAAAGGCATTATTGAATGTCATGAGGTTCGTTATGATTTTAAAAATACTAAGATAAGCACAGGATTATTTGGAGTGAATCGAATATTCTTACCAAGTTCGGATATTTTCCCAACTTTGGTGGCAAGTGACACAAATGATTTCATAACTTTAAAGAATATAGAAGCCTCAAATCATGATGAATTTAAATCCAGATTTATCCAAGAAATTTATATGCCTAAAGCATTTAGAAGGATTACTAAAAGTGAAGCTTGTTTAATACAGGGATTTCCTAAAGATTTTAAGTTGCCAGAATCACGAGCAAAATGGATGAAGTTAATCGGTAATAGCGTTTCAGTTCCTGTAATCGATAAGTTATGCAAAGCAATTATTGAAACTGGTGTATTTGAAAACAGGCAAAATATTAGTAGTTTAGATGGTGTCAATGATAAAAAAACAGTTGTTTCTCTGTGTGCATAGCATTTTTTAAATAAGTGGACAAAAAATTGTGATTAAAACTCAAATTTTAGAAGCAATCAAACAAATGCCAAATAGCGATTTATTGGAGGTAATCGAATGACTCAGACTATTGAGAAAAAAATAACGCTGTGCGATCGCGATCTTAATTTGTGGTTAGAAGAGGCGATCGCAAGTATCTACGACAATTCTTAGAACCGTTGTTTTAAGATGATTGTGCATCTAATCTCGATCTTCTTCGATGCGGCTTGCGCCTTTCTCATAGAGTTTACAAATCCCGCGACGACTGTTCTTAATAAAATTGCAGAACAATTGAATATCAGGATTGTTCGCAAATTCAGGATCTGACTCTAGAAAAGCGATCGCTTGAGTACGATTGCGAGCGGAATTGTAGACTACTTCATATGCCGAAAGAATTGTCCGTCGGCGATCGTGCCCGAACCCATTCCGACGTAAACCAAGGCGGTTTAGACCATACACCATATTTGTATCAACAGCCATGCAATAAGGCGGCACATCCATCCCAAGACGAGTTTGTCCACGAATCATCGCATAGGAACCGATGCGCGTGAACTGATGTACAACTGAGTCCCCACCCATAAAAGCATGGTCATGCACTTCCACATAGCCCGCCAACAACACATTATTTACTAAAATTACGCGATCTCCAATCGTACAGTTGTGAGCCACATGTGCACCAGTAAACAGTAGATTGTCATTACCGATTTTAGTTGCCGAGCCTTCCTTTGTGCCACGATTGACCGTTACGTACTCTCGCAACATATTGCGATCGCCAATTTCTACAAAACTAATTGCGCCCTTGTAGGAAGTATCCTGAGGCTCAGAGCCAACGATTGCCCCATAGCCAATTTGGTTGTCATTGCCAATCTTGGTATGCCCCGTGATAATGGCTCTTGCCCTAATCTCGCAGCGATCGCCGATTTCTACAAACTCGTCAACAATGACATCGGCTCCAATAGATGTGCCTTCGCCAATCTTTGCCTTGGGATGCACGATGGCACGGGGATGAATTGTGATATTAGTATTTGGATTGGTGTTTGGCATGGAAATAGCGGTCTATAGTCTCTGGGCGCTAGAAAACAACCAATAGTTTATCGCAATCATGAGTTAGCTTTTTTAGTTTTTATAGCAAAGCAAGGGTTATTTACAGCGCTTTGCGCTCAAAAACAAACCAAGAAAAGTTTTGAAAGCGTTGCAAAGCAACGCTTTCAAAACTTTTCTTGTGGCTCGTTTGATCGACAATTGTTGTAAGAAATAAATCCCACAGTAAAAGTGGCGGTGCTTCGCGCCGCCACTTTTATTGTAGGATTTGATTGGTTGCCAAAACCCCTAATTTATATAGTCGGCGCACGATTTCTTCGAGTAGTTGCGGGTAACTGTAATTAGTTTTTTGTAGAATTTTTTGTACCGAGCCACTGAGACGGGTGCAGTCTTCATTCGTCAAATCTTTTGCTGTAATGATAATAATTGGAATTGATGGAGTATCTTGCCGCAACCTCAGCAAATGCATAAACTCAAAGCCATCGATATTAGGCATCATCAAATCGAGCAAAATTAATTGCGGAATTTTCTGCGTCATCACCTCCAAAGCATCATGTCCGTCTTGAGCCTCAGAGACAATACAATTCTCCTTTTCTAGCATCCGTTTCAACATTGCTCTAATATTAGAATCATCTTCGATCACCAACACTGAAAGCTCTGACTGTTGCTCAGCACGATATTTCTCAATGATCGTAACAAGGCGATCGCGATCAATTGGCTTAAATAAATAGTCATTTGCCCCAACCTCGTAGTTCTCATGCTTTTCATCATTAATGGTTAGCAAAATAATTGGAATTCCAGAAGTTAAAGGCTGTGCCTTTAATTCTTTAAGTACTTCCCATCCACTGATTGAGGGCGTTTGCATATCTAAGATAATGGCATCGGGTAAAATTTGATAGACTAATTGCATTCCCTCTTCTGCATTTGAGGATGAGTAGATCGAAACTCCAAGATGATTGAGATAAGACTGAGTAGATTGATGGAGCATAGAATCACTAGCAATCACTAAGATGGAAGGATGTTCTTGCTGGGGATTGTCTATTTGCTGTGGTGGATGTTTAGTCGTAGTCGATAAACTAGGTGAAGAAGTTTGTCCTTGTTTTGGCGTGGTTTTAGACGCGCTTTCACAGTCAATTGGTAAACAGATCGTGAAAGTTGATCCTATTCCCAATTCACTAATTACGGTAATATCACCACTCATCATTTGGCAAAGACGATGACTAATGGCAAGCCCTAAACCAGTTCCACCATATTGTCTCGTCGTGGAACTATCAGCTTGGTTAAATGGCTGAAACAGTTTTTGTAGATTTTCTGGACTAATCCCTATGCCTGTATCGCTAATCGTAAAACAAAAAATTTCTCCTAGAACCGATTTTTTGCGGTTTACCTGAATTTTAATCACACCAGATTTCGTGAATTTACAGGCATTACTTAAAACATTTAAGAGAACTTGTCTGACTCGCGTCATATCTGCTCGAATTTCCCCAAGTTGCTGATCGCATTCTATCTCTAGATGATTATTGTTTTTGAGTAACAAGGGTTGAATTGTTTGACTGGCATCCCATATCAGCATTGGCACATCAAAATCATCGTAATAAATTTCTAATTTACCCGCTTCAATTTTGGTCATATCTAAAATGTCGTTAATCAAATCCAGTAGATGCTTGCCAGAGCGATAAATTTTTTGGAGATCATCTTCAAAGTCATCCAACCCTAGCAAAGCTGCATCTTCTTGCAACATCTCGCTATAGCCGATAATCGCATTAAGCGGTGTGCGTAATTCATGACTCATATTCGCAACAAAGGTGCTTTTAGTATGATTTGCTTCTAGGGCGCGATCGCGTGCTAGTGCTAATTCATCATTCATCAATCGAAGGGTTTCTTCGTCTCGTTTGCGACGCATCAATATACCTAACTGCATAGCGATCGCACCGATTAATCCCACTAATTGCTGATCGCGATCATTGGGAGATCTAGTGAAGAAAGCCATGATCGCAACAACATTGGTATCGGCACTGACAGGAATCGCCAGTCCTGAGCGCAACCCACATTCTAAGGCAGGATATTTGCGTAAGAAGTGTGATTCAGATTCAAGAGAAATATCCCAAATCCATTCTGGTCGCTGATTTTCCCAAACCCTCCCTGGAAAGCCAATTCCTGCGGGAAATGAGATTCTTTCACTAAATTTACGAAACTCTTCTAATCCCTCAATGCTGCTATACCATGCAGGGCTACATATCAAAATCTGTCCGCTCCCAGAAGGTATCCATGCTTCGCCATAGTCCCATCCTGTAAATTGACAAATCTTGGTGAGAGCTATTTCTAAAGCTGTTTGAAAATCACTAGCAGCACTAATTTCAAGGGTCAAGCATTGCAATAATTGCGATTCTGCCTCAGCTCTTTTGCGTTGAGAAATATCCTGTACAGTACCTTCAAACCCAGCTAAAGTTCCATCAATCTCACGTATTGCACGCACATTTTCTGAAATCCAGATTTTTGTGCCATCACGTCGATAGACCTGAGACTCAAAATTAGAGACTGTGTCATGGGTAAGCAAAATATTAATGAATTCTTGGCGACGTAATGGATTGACATAAATCTGATTGGCAATATTGGTAACATTACTAATTAGAGATTCAGCAGAAGGATAGCCATAAATCTGGGCTAGCATCGAATTGGCAATTAGATAACGTCCATCAATCGTCGTTTGGAAAATACCTTCGATCGCATTCTCGAAAATACTTTTATATTTAGCTTCGGCGCTTTCAAGATCGTTACGGAGTTTAGAAGTTCTTAATTGTAATAATTTATGGATTTCGGTCGCTTGTTTTACGATTTCTTCTAGCTCTTCTACCTTGTAGGGTTTCGTAATATACTCACCTTACGCAGATAGAAAATCCAGAGATTTGATTTAGATAAAAGAGTCTGAGAATGTATACTGAAACAAAGTTTGAACGTAATTGCTTCATCGAAACTAAACCAAGAGTAGCACATAGG
>JBIKYZ010000121.1:0-14726 GCA_044354985.1 Pseudanabaena sp.
TTTTGATGACCGTCTCATGTTGAATGCGGCTGGCTTATGGAACTTCTATTTAGATACTGCTTAAAAATGGATTGAAAGCTAAAATCTACTCTGTGCTGTACTTTTGTTTCCCAACAAATCTAATAGAGTGCTTGATCGGCTTGATTGATTAGCACATAGGGCGATCGATCTAGTTTAGGAATGTCAGAAGCTATGCCCATACTGACTGTAACGATATCACTAACATCTGAATATTCGTGGGGAATTTGTAAACTGGCGATCGCTCTATGAATATTTTTACCAACAGTGATCGCACCTTCTAGATTAGTATTTGGCAAAATCACAATGAATTCTTCGCCGCCATAACGAGCAGTCAGATCCGCAGGACGACACACTAATTGATCTACAGCTTGTGCAATCATTAGAAGACATTGATCTCCCAATTGATGACCATAATGATCATTATAGAGTTTGAAATAATCAACATCAAACATTAGCAAAGACAATGGTTGACGTTCACGATAGAGTCTTTGCCATTCATAAACAATCTTTTCATCAAAACAGCGTCGATTAGCGATTTGAGTTAAGCCATCAAGATTAACTAATTTTTGGAGTTCTTGATTCGCGTTCCTAAGATTTGCTTCTATTTCTGTAAGAGCTATTTCTGATTGTTTGCGATCGCTAATATCGAGATATATTCCTCCGATCGCATAGGGGCTGTTTCGGTCATCCATAAGTGGAAACTTAGTGATGAGAAAGGTATGGAGACCATCAGGCAAGGGTATGGTATCTTCAAAGGTAACGGAAATCCCTTCAAAAATCACTTGTAATTCATTAGCACGGGAAGTTTTGACATTTTCAGCAGGGAAAAGCTCATAGTCCTGCTTTCCTAAAATATCTTCAGCAGCAAGTTGCATCCAATAGGCAAATTCACTATTGATTGATAAATACTTTCCTTCCAAATCTTTGATTGCAATTGGTGTCGGTGCATTATTTATAAAAGTTTGGAATCTTGATTCGCTAAGTTGTATTGCTTGTTCAGCAAATTGGCGATCGCTAATATTGACATGAACTAGCACCACACCATAATTCTCTAACGGAATTGGACTCGCGCTTACACTAAACCATCGCAAAATTTCATCGGAGCAAATAACACCCATTTCCTGATCATAAACAGCTTGATTGTTTCTTAAAGCCTTAACGCAGGGATATTCTTCGACAGGCATTGGTGAACCATCAGCAAGAAAGATCCTAGGATTGATTTCAGGATGTAGATGATGGCTGTTCTCTCTTGCTTCAGGTGTTCCTAACCAAAGCTCTGCAATTGCATTGCTTTCGATAATGTGAGACTCTTTGTCCGTAATTGAAATTCCAATGGGGAGAGTTTGGAATAGAACTTTATATTTTTCCTGTGACTCTTTAAGATCAGCTTCAACTTGAGCTAAGGATTGATATCGCTGACTAATCCAATGGGCTACGATTGTGCCAAGCCCGATAGATAGTATAGTTGTCCATCCATACGCCCAGACCGAGCAATGGCTATGGGAAAGATAGCTTATCAGCCCCATAACCACAATAGCCTGCACCAGAAATGGCAATACCAGCACTAACAGTAATGGGATGTTATGAAATATAAAAGGTGGCGTAGATGTACTAAAAGTCATGGATTAACGAATAGCAAATGCAAAGGAAAGCATATGCATCAAGCTTACCCATAATCACTTCAGAATTAAGAAAAGTTCACTATTCTGCATACTTTTATCGTTACTAGTAATTACAAAACCACTTACTTCTATATGTTTAAAGGTTTGTGCTAGGGGAGAATTACTGATGTTTTGGGTGATTTCACTTGCTTCCTTGAGATTTAATAGACTTGTCCGTGCCCAAGATAGATCGATATTTTTGTCGATATATCCATAGGTTAAGCGATCGCTAGGCAATTTCGCTGAAATAGTTTTGAATCTCTTGGATGCAGCAATTGATTCACTATTCTTTAACTTTAAACTAGATTCTAAAACTGCGAGTGAATTTGATAAATACACATAATCCTTAGTTTGGGTATGTGCTGCCACGACATTTCCCGACACCCCAGAATTATTGCTAGCAGAGAGATTTGTCCAGATGGTAACTGGTTGAGCTTTCAGTGAGATTTCGCCGACTGTGAGCTTATTTCTGACAAGCTGATCAAGGTTGGAAAGGGATTCTTTAGTAGCATTTACATCTTCCACTTTTGCGACTAACAACCAATCAAGATCATGATTGGCTTTAGGAAGTAAGGCGATCGCGTAGTCATGCTGCGCCCATGCCAAATTACTGCTATCCAAGGTCATGGGTGCGATCGCTTTTATTAGGGCTTGTTTCCATTCAGGAATCAATGTATTTTGAAGATCTTGCAAGGATTCACCGAGATTATTGCCAATAATTACGGAACTAGCCGATGGAATCTTATTAGCAAGATTGCCAGAGTTTTTGTGGGGAGTTTTGAGTTCAGTTATTTGGGAATCAACGGGAGTTTTGAGCTTGTCGTCAGTTATCAAGTTCAGTGCTGTTTTGGCTCTAATTCCCGACTTATCAAAACTGAGACTCATTAACAAGCTTTCTTTGGGTAGCTCTTCGCCTAACTCGGCAAGATTCACATAAGCTACCGCAATTTTGCCTGCATTTTTGCCCGAATTAAATTGTGCTAGGCGATCGCTATAGTTTCCCAGATTCATCAGCGACAAGTCAGGCTTTTGCAGAGCATCTATGGCTTTATGTAATACCCGCGTATCGTTGGCAAACAAGACAAATTTATCCAAAGTTGTCCCTGCGATCGCAGGTTTACCTTCAGCAAAACTAGTATTTAAATTCGTATTTAAGATGGAGATTCCCTGATATTGCTCAAACCCCAAATCTGAGCCATTCACCGCCAATCTCTGCCAAAAAGCATCAATGCTTGTTTTGGCAAGGTCAGCATCTTTAGCCGCAAATGCTAATAGATAGCCTGTTTGCAAACCATTAGCAGGTTGCCGATCAAGATCAACATCGGTTACGGCTAGGGTGATTTCTTGATCGAGCCAAGGTTGAATATCGCGATCGTAGTCTAGTAACCAATTTTGATGCAATTGTTGTTTGAGGTTAGCCAATTCCTGACGCACATCGCCGCGATCGCTTGGTTTCGCCGCCAACTGAGTAAATAATCCTAATTTTTCTGGATTTACCAAAAACGATAAAAATAAAGGCGATCGCTGTGGCAAAAACTTAACGGCTAGTGGCTGAGTTTTGACTCCTGCCAAAACATCACGGGGATTTGCTCCAAAAATCTTGCCCACCGTGCTTAAGCTCAGCACCAACAGCAAAACTCCCACTACCGCAATCCCGACAAAAATAGGTTTTATTTTCATACCACTAGCAACAAAAAAAGAGATTAAAGAGATTTTGTAAGGATGATAAACGGCGCTTTGAGCTGTTCTTTAATAGCGAATCCTTGGATCAATCCAAGCATTAATAATGTCTACGAGAATACTCGCGATCGTGACGATGATCGCAAAAAATACGACGATTCCCTGAACTACTGGATAATCGCGCCCTGAGATCGCCTCAAACAATCGATTCGCCAGCCCTGGCCAAGAAAAAGTAACTTCAGTTAGCACCGCGCCACCTAGCATCGAAGCCAATGTCAAACCCAAAATTGTAATTACGGGGATCATCGCATTTTTCAGTGCATGATTAAACAAGATTGATGTGGAATTAATTCCTCTGGCTTTAGCCGCTTCCACATAGTCGGACTGCAAAGTTTGGCGCAAATTCACTCGCACGATTCTCTCAAAAATGCCACTAATCACTATGCCTAAACTAGTCGCAGGTAAAATCAAATATTGAATACTAGTCCACAGACTTTGCCAATCGCCATTAATCAAGGCATCAATCGTATATAGCCCTAATATCTTTACAGGGGGCTCCGCACTTGCAGGAAAACGTGTTCCTATTGGTAGCCATCCCAACTGCACCGAAAATACTAGTTGTAAGATCATTCCCACCCAAAACAGTGGCAATGAGTAGGTAATAATCCCAAATAACCTGCCACCCACATCCCATTTAGTGTTGGGACGCAGAGCTGCCACAATACCAACCGTTAGTCCAACCACCAAAGCCACAATCAGAGCATACATCGCCAGTTCAGCAGTAGCTGGGAAAAAGTTTTTAATAATTTGCCAAACAGTTTGCTCTCTTGTACTAATCGATTTACCAAGATTAAAACGGGACAAATCCTGTAGATATTGCCAATATTGCGAAAATATAGATCCAGTGAGCCCCACTTGTTCGCGCAGAGCCACTTTAACTTCTTCAGGAGCGCGTGGACCTAAAATCGCATCGATCGGATCTCCAGGGGTCGCTCGCATTAACAGGAATACGACGGTAGCGATCGCCCACAACATGATCGGGGCAAGTAACAACCGTGCCGTAATGTAATAAAACAGGGCTTTGAGGCGACTAGACATAGGCTGAAGCTTTACTAGACAAACTTTTTCATAATAATTATAGAATGAGCGGCGCTTTGCGCCGCTCATTCTATCCTAGTTCTCCCACGTAAGTTCCTAAACCGATCGCAGTCCGAATCAATGTGCCATGAATATCAACGGCGCTATATTGGGCGATCGCATCGGCAATTGGCACATCAATCACTTCGCGATTTGACCAAGCCACCATGCGATCGTATTTGTCCTTCGCGGCTAAATCCACCGCAGCCACACCAAATGCAGCCCCAAGGATGCGATCGAGCGGTGATGGCGTACTTCCTCTCTGCACATGTCCCAAAACGCTGATGCGGCTCTCCATACCAGTGCGTGTACTGATCTGATCGCCAAGATATTGACCGATGCCACCATAGAGTTTTTGACCGAGACTATTCGTATATGTCACAGGCTCACCTGTAGGGGTTTTTACCGCTTCAGCAACTACCATCGTACTGAAATTAAAACCACGTAAAGCGCGATTCATCAAGCGATCGCATATTTCATCAAGATCATAGGGAATCTCTGGGATCAAGATAATATGTGCTCCACCTGCAATTCCTGCACTCACGGCGATATGTCCCGCATCGCGTCCCATAACTTCTAAAATCATGACGCGACTATGGCTGATGGCCGTATAGGTCAAGTGGTCAAGCGCCTCAACTGCTACGCTCACCGCCGTATTAAATCCAATCGAGTTTTCGGTCGCGCCTAAATCGTTGTCAATGGTTTTCGGCACAGCTACGAGATTCATATTTCCCTGTTGAGCAAGGCGGCGCAAGATTGCCAAGCTACCATCACCACCAATGCCAATCAGTCCATCTAGTCCGAGTTTGTGGTAGCCCTCAATCACTTCCTCAGCGCGATCGAGGATAGTCCCGTCGGGCATAGGATAAGCAAAGGGATTGCCTTTATTCACAGTCCCTAAAATTGTGCCGCCATAGCGCAGAATTCCTGAGACTTTTTTCATGTCCAGCAATTCCGCTTCTACTGGACGATTCATCAATCCTTGGGTTGCGCCTTTAATGCCATATATTTCCATGTCATAGTCACGGGCGCGGCGCACTACCGCCCGAATCACGGCATTTAGTCCACCGCAGTCACCACCACTTGTCAAAACACCAATACGTTTAGGCTTTGTCATAAATCTTGTAATAATTTCTCAATGTTGATCGAGCATTGAGGCGCAGCGATACGTTGTATCAATCTACCTCAAACCCCAATCCTGCTATTTTGCTTTGACTCATTATCACGACAAGAGATGTTTGGAGATTCTAAATATTTGTGAACTGAGTTTGTAGCCTTGTTCAATCAAGCGACGCAACAAGACCACACTTTAACTAATACCAAATCAAGAAATAGCTACGCCATTTCTTGATTAAAAAAACTTTCTGGGTTTGGTTTTAAATTCACGAAAGTGTGACAACACTTTCGTGAATTGGTATAAGTTTGACTGTAAAGACGGCTACAACTAGAATTTAGTGTTAAAAAATACCTATAGAAACAATAAATCGATGGGAACCAGAGAAATATCAAACGCATTGCGAAAAGCCTTGTTGAAAGACGAAAGCATGTCTCAGGCGCTTTATGAAGACAGGCTAGTAGAGCACATTGATGAATGGTATGAAGGACTAAAAGATGATCGGGAAAACCTTGCCATTGTACTTACCGTAAGGGATGAAGAGGTGGCTATGGTAATGATTGATAAAGATAAAAATATCCTCGTAAATGAAGAGGCTAAAGATAAACTGTCGAAAATGTGGACTAAAAACTTCCCTAAGAATATGCAGTTCCTGATTCCTGGCATGGCTGATCATATTAATGAGGCTGTTTTTTCTATAACTGGAATTGCAATTGTGAAAACGCGAAAGCGGTCAAAGGCGATCGGGATGGGACAAAGGTTTTTAAAGTAAACATTGATAAGTAGACATGCTTAATTTATTCCAAACCTAAAACACCTCTGCGGGACGCAATCTTATAGGTTTTGGTCATTTATTCTGCACAGGTACTTATTTGGAATGTTTTCGATAGTAGACTGAGACATAGATAGCTGATCGGCAAGTATAAAAACCAAAATATGAATGCTTTAGAATTTTTTCAAAAAAGTGCAGGCAAATGGAAATCGCAGCGAACAACTCATCATCTAGCTTTTCGCAGAGCTGAAAAAGGTGGCTCGGAAATTTTTGTTAATCCACTCAACGCTGATGATCTAAAGGTAATCGAAATCTGTCAAATGCATGAAGTAGAACCAACCACTGCGATCGGCGGAGCCTATGTTAAATGGGATGGAACTATGGCATGGGATAAAGAAGATGGTGAAAGCCACTCAGGCGAAACTGTCTTTGCACTTGTGCCAGATGATGAGACAGGTCGTAAAGGTAAGCTTCTACGTGAACGAGGCTATGCAGAAATTATGCCTGTGATTGGTCGCTATGAAATCGATGACGAAGAAGCGTTGGTATTAATCACTGATTATCCATCCATGAGTTCCTATGAGCGTTTCTGGTTTCCTGCTCCCAATGTGCGGATGCGAGCAAGTTCGGTAAAGCAATTTGGTGGATTTACGCAGGCGACTTTCTGTACTGAAGTACTAATTGGAGAATCTAATAGTACTGAGATATCAGAAGAGAATAGTCCTGTGGCTCAACCTGCGATCGCTTCTGTTTTTGGTTGGTAAAATTGCCCTCACCCCAACCCCTCTCCCTGCGGGAGAGGGGCTATAACACCTAGCGAAATGGCGGAGCGTACATCAAGCCGCCATTTTTCCAGAGTTCATTTTGTCCGCGTGGCAACTTGAATGGACTATCTCTGCCAAGGTTGCGATCGTAAATCTCTGCATAATTCCCAACATGCTTAATCACTCGCGCTGTGAAGTCATTGGCGATGCCCATATCTTTACCCAAACTGCCATCAACTCCTAAAAATCTACGAACTTCAGCATTTTTACTTTGTAATTGAGTTGTGAGATTCTTTGAAGAAATATCTAAATCCTCTGCCTCGATCGCAGAAAATATAATCCACTTGACAATATCTGACCACTTCGAGTCACCATCACCAACCGCAGGGGCTAGCGGTTCTTTGGAAATTACAAAATCTAAAACTACATGATTCTCAGGATCAGCGAGTCGAGTTCGACGCACTACCAGCGCAGAGCGATCGGCTGTAATTGCTTTACATCGCTGTGACTGATAAGCCGCAAAAGTAGCATTCACATCTTCATAAACTACAGGCTTATAGGCAAGGTTACGCTTACGCATTTGATCGGCTAGATTTTGCTCTGTCGTTGTCCCAGTTTGGGCGCAAATATCGGCATCCTTGAGATCATCGATCGCCTTAATATTGCTGTCCTTTCTTACCATCACACCCTGACCGTCATAAAAAACTACGGGCATAAAGGCAAGACGAGAGGCTGTATCTCGGCTTAATGTCCATGTGGTATTACGACTTAACACATCGATTTCGCCAGACTGCAAGGCTGTAAAACGCTCCTTGGCATTAAGGTTGCGAAACTGCACAGCTTCAGGATTGTCAAATATTGCCGCCGCGATCGCTCGACAAATATCGACATCCAGTCCTGAGTATTTGCCCTCTTTGTTGACAAAACTAAATCCTGGTAGCTCGCCACTGACACCGCAAACCAGCTTGCCACGACTCAGCAATGTTTTGAGACGATTGGCACTACCAACAGTCGATTGATTTGGCTCTGGGATAGGCTCACAAGCAGCTAAGGCAAAAACACATAAACCTACTAATAACAAAGCGATCGCCTTTTGCCAGAATGCGCTATGAATTAGCCTATTAAGAAACTTTTTCCAGAAGGGCAAGAACCCTCGGTTAGGCGATCGCTTTTGATAATGCATGAATATTTTTAAGCTGCTTTTTTGATTGCATTATAGCGGCTTGCACATAATAAAAAAGGCTCGCGATGCGAGCCTTTTTTATTAAATACCACCGCCTTCCGAAAAACCTTCATATTCTGGAGGATGGTCAAAATTATCAGCGCGATCGCATGGCGTAAGGTGGCGAGGGCGAACATTCTTAAGCAGTTCTGAGTCAATAATATAATTGTTAATAGGATGCAAGGTATGTGCCTCAGCATTTCTTTCCAACTGCTCGACACGACCAATCAGCGATCGGATGACATCGCCTTCAGGATCGGGAACCTGAAAGTGATCGAGCGCGGAAACCTTTACCCCATGACGATGCACGATGCGCCCAGGAATACCAACTACGGTGCAATCGGGAGGCACGCATTTCAAAACAACAGAGCCAGCACCAATCCGCGAATTACTACCAATTTCAATATTGCCTAAAACCTTTGCGCCAGCGCCAATAACTACGTTGTCCCCGAGGGTGGGGTGACGCTTGCCCGATTGTTTGCCAGTACCGCCAAGGGTAACGCCTTGATAGATCAATACATATTCACCAACGATCGCAGTTTCACCAATTACCACGCCCATACCGTGATCGATGAATGCACCCATGCCAATTCTCGCGCCTGGATGAATCTCGATGCCCGTTAGGAATCTAGCAAACTGCGAGATCATGCGGGGAATCACGGGTAACTTAAGAGTATGCAGCCAATGAGCAAAGCGATATAAGGCGATCGCATGGAGTCCTGGGTAGCATAACAGCACCTCTAGCCAGTTACGCGCAGCAGGATCGCGTTCAAAAATGATTGCGAAGTCAGCTCGCAGTGTTTTGATAATATTTTTCAACGGTTTTAAAACCCTTTTTTAAATGCTACTGCTGATTTTAAGATCCTAACGGATGCTTTGTATCAAAAGTAACTACCCTTTGGAGTGAGTATTTGTTGAAGTATTGTGAAGTAACTCCTTTATTTTCTAAGTAGCTCAGATCAAACGAAGCTTATAATTTCTTGAAAGTGCTGCAAAGCAGCACTTTCAAGAAATTATGTGCTTCGAGTTTGAGTGCAAAGCGCGATAGTTCAAAAATGACAAAAATTCTTGATGTCTTGCCAAATACTTTCTAAATCTTTACCAAGGGCATGATCGTCGTCCAGTAGCTTTAACGTAACTTGCGATCGCATTTTTGTAAATTCTTCACTAAGCGATACAGGTACAACGCCATCATGGATACCATGAAAGATGAGAATAGGTAGCGATCGCGTGAGCTTATCTTCGGAATATTTTTGAGCATCAACAAAAAAATTAAAATGTAAATTTACGTTACGTTTTAGTCCGTAATGATAAAACTCACGAACGCCTTCTTGTTGCCATTTAGTGACGTTCTCATTTCCTAAGGCTTTATCAATGCGCTGACTAAACCCAAAAGCGGGGGCAAATAATATCAATTTCTGAACTAAGGTATTTCGGGCTGCGAGTTGCACGCCAAGGAAACCGCCAAGGCTAGAACCAATTACTGTGACTGGCTCAAGACTTTGCAGATAAGTGCGATCGAGATACTCTAATTGATCTGAGAGGGTCACTGTTGAAAAATCCGTGAGATTTAAGTCTGGAATAAGCAGCGTTAGCCCTATGTCCGTAAACCGTCGTCTCATGTACTGCGCTTTATAAGAGTTGGGACTAGACGCAAATCCATGTAAATAGAGATATTTCATCTTCTCCGCGATCGCACTTTTTCCAAAATTATAACCGACTAGAAACTTCTATGAAGCGATCGCTTATTTCGACAGACTAGGCTTATCTACATTGGGAAAACTAGCAAAATTCCTTTTTACCCAATCCATTCCCACTTCATTATTGAGCTTTACCTTCTGCGGCGAATTGGGATAAATCTTGCCGAGAATATCGGCATCTTGATCGACCACAACTTTAGCAAAATTCAAAAAAGTATTGCCAAAAATCTTGAACATTGGATGCTTAGGTATACCAAACATCAAAATATAAGTGCGGGTAAGATTTTCAGCCTCTGGTACAAAAATATGGCATTGGGCAACCTTCCCTAGATCCGTTTCACCATGAAAAATTACTAGCGATGGAAAATGATTCTCTAAATGAGCCTTTAATGTAGTTGGCAAAAGAAATAAATCTGGTCTTTTGATTTTTTCGATCAAGCTATAGGGAGCAGTTGGCATTTCGTAAAAAGCATGAGATAGATGACCTTGATCGATAAATTGATGGAATTGAACTTCTGTAATCCGAAACAATTCTCGATGCGTTCCGTTTTGGTGATTGTAGTCATGCATATTCAGCAGCATCGTCAGCAAATCCGTCTTGATACTGCGATCGCCTGTATGACCGATAAACTCATAGTTTGTCGCAATCTCATTCAAGACATTAGGAATCTCTACTTTTGGTTCACATCCTCCATAAGTCCAGATGAAATCACCATGCACGATTAGCTCTAATGGTTTCAAAAGCGGCAAAGTTTTTTTATGAGCATCTGGTAGCACCGTACGGCCTGACGCATCAAAACGCAAGGCATGGAACGGACAAGCGATCGCAGTTTCACCATTATTCTCTATTTCACACCATCCCTCAGACAACATCGCTCCCATGTGAGGACAAGCATTCGGCAAAGCATGAACATTGCCCTTAGCATCTTTCCACATTACATAATCATTACCATATACAGAGATTTTGCAGGGCTGATTAGTTGATAACATAGAGGAATGGGCAATCAACCAAGGTGCACCTTGTAGCATAGAAGCCATGACAATACCCTCTCGATATAGTTAAATATTTATGAAATCATGAATAATCTGTCGCTTTTGAATATATGACGAATGATTCGTATTTGTCAACAAATAAATCTACTGATGGTTTGCGCCGCCAACCTAGCCAAAAACGCGGTAAAGATCGCGTTGAAAAAATTCTAGAAGCTGCTGCCGCCGTATTTGATGAGGTGGGTTACGAAGCCGCAACTACCCATCAGATAGCTGCCAAAGCAGGCACAGCCGTTGGTTCTCTCTACCAATTCTTTCCCGATAAGGCAAGTATTTTTAACACAATGGAATTACGCCATACGGAGAGAGTAAAAGCGCTCTGGGCGCAGACAGATGTTGTAGCAATAGTCTCATTACCGCTACGGCAGATGATCAATTTGCTTGTAAAAGCCATTTCGCAACTATTTGAACATCCTGTATCGCGAGTAATGTTTATCCAGTTTTATACAAACCGTCAAGTCTTTCAGTCTATTGATGAAGGCATGACTCAGGAAGCCATCAACTTTCTGGCGGATATTTTGCGGCATAGAAATCCATTGTTAAATGATTTGCAGCTAAGTCTGCTATCTGAGGTTTGCGTGCATAGCAGCAATGCTGTAATTTTGTCAGCACTTCGCAACCCCGATTTGCAACATCGACAAATGCTAGCTCTGGAAATTGAAGATCTGCTAGTGGCTTATTTAGAGCCTTATGTCGGCGATGCAGTTGGAGATAAACAGCAAAATGTAATGAAAGTAATGATATGCCCTCATTGTTACTCTAAGCAGTTGTCAAAAAATGGACAGCGCAGAGGTAAGCAATGTTATCTATGTAAAGATTGTGGAAAGCAATTTGTTGAGTCTATCGGGTGAATTGAGTTTAATCCAGCTATGTCAGGATCAATCGCATAAATCAATAGGAGTCATCCATGAATCGCCTATTCCAGCATCAACCTACTCTTCTTGCGATCGTTATATTCAATCTTGTTTCGACTTGGCTGCACTATAGCGACAATGCCATATTTTTGAATCAATATCCTGGGCCCGAATGGTTTACGCCTATGGGTGTTTGGGCTACTGTGATCGTGATGACTCCGATTGGACTATGCGGTTATTGGTTATATACAAAAGGCTCATTCTTGCTGTCCTATTTATTTCTAGGTGCTTACTCCATTACCAGTGTTTCAAGTCCAGGACATTATCTCTATCCTATGACTATACCAATGTCATTAAAGATGCATGGGCTAATTTGGCTGGATGCTTTATCAGGATTATCTTTGATTGGTTACTTGTTGTGGTCTTCTGCGATCGCTCAAGAATGGCGGAAAGAAAAAGTTGAGAACTCGCTCTAGCTAAAACTCGTTAAAACAGATTGATTTTGTTCAGTTGTCTTTAGATAACTTCCACTTGTAGCCAAGACTTTGGACTCTTGATAACTAGTTACAGGGTAGCTTTAAGGACATTTCTCGTAAAGAATCTTCCATCATCTTGATAAAAGTGGGAATTACCCCCTTTAATTCCCCCTTGCAAAGGGGGAAGACTAGAAATCTTGTTCCCTCACCTTTGCAAGGGGAGGGTTAGGGTGGGGTAAATTTTAAATGAGAAATCACCTAGAAATGGAGACTTAGGATAATTTACTGCAAAATTAAATTTTTGTTCTGTACTTAGGTTGTTCTATAGAGCTTGAGTTTTGATATGCCCTAGCAATTTCTGGTTCGACTTCGATGGTGATGGTTTCCATAACTTCCCTCTAATTTTTTCCTTTTTACTTTTACCTTTTACCTTGTCACCGTAGCCGAGATTTAGATCCCCGACTTTTTTTGTGAATGAACAAATCCTCTTTGATAGCAAAGAAAAAGTCGGGGATCTGGGCATTTCCTTTTTACTTTTACCTTTTTACTTGAGTAAGGATGGAAAGGACTATTTGAGATTCTGCAATACTCAATCTTTCGCAGGGAATGTCTTAATCCCTTTCTCAGTTGATGCTCTAGCAATTTCTGGTTCGACTTCAAAGCTAATGGTTTCCATAATTTACCTATACGTTTTTTCTTTTTAATTAAGAATATTTTTTAAAGTCTCAGGATCAGCAATACCGCGTAAGATTGCAACGACAATTTGAGATTCTATAACATCCAATTTTTCGCATAGAATATCTTCATCCCTTTGCCCGTTGAGAATTTGCCGAACCGCACTGACTAGATTTGTCCATTTTTGGTATGTTACCTGCATAAGTGATTCTACTTGTTTCTTTATCCACCATTTGTCTTGATTCTGATATTGAAGTGCCGACACTGTTTCCATAATAATTTGAGCATGTTGTCTTAGTTTAATCTTTGTGTCAGAAAAGTTAGCGAGAGCCTGTCTCGATTTGTGCCGATAGAACTTCGCTTTATCTGTATCACTTTGTTTATCGCTTATATTTGCCAAAAAAGCATAGATTTTCCAAAGTTTAGCTACAGCAGGATCGAAGGTATTTAAAATTTCTAGTGCTTCCTCCGCCAACTGCTGTGCTTCATTAAGGCGTTCGGGAAATTGTTGGAGGAAATCAGCAAAGTTACAAAGCACTATAGAAGCATTTAACTTATCTTCTGTAACTTTAAAGCCACTTATTGCCTTACGATACCATTCTTCTGCCTCATTCAGTTTCCCTAAACCTACGCTCACTGATGCCAATTGAGTCCAAGTATTAGCAGCACCAGACTGCCCACCAATCAAACCCTGCGCTTCTTTAATCAGAGCAGACTTACGATATGCCTGCTCTGCGTACTCCCATTGTGAAGATTTATGTGATGCTATTCCCAAATTATGCCATATTATTGCTTCCATTTCAGGTTGGTTGAGTTGCTGAAAAATGATGAGCGCCCCATGATAGAGTTGAACAGCCTCAGTAAGGTTATTTTGTAACAATGCTAGCTTGCCAAGTTCAGTCTTTGTAAGCGCTTCCCCTCTTAAGTAACCTACATCTTTATGCATTTGTAATGCGACTTTTAATGCTTCTTGAGCAGAATTGTAGTCACCTATAGAATTGAGGACAATTGCTAAATTTCCTTGTAAATTCCCTATCTCTTGCTTCATACTATTGGTCTGCTCTAGATTTTCCGCCACTTCTAATGCGAGATGATAGTATGCCACAGCCAGTTCCGATTGTCCCATTGATGTATAACAACGTCCAAGTCCGCTTAAAGTGATGCATTTCTCATGGCTAGCAGTTACACCTAAGAAGGTCAAGTTTTCCTTAAACACTTCCGTTGCCTCAGTATAGCGAACCATACTCAACAACTGTTCACCAAGAATACGCCTTTTACTAAGCCAGTTTTGCGAACCAACCTCATTTTCTATCTCTTGCAAATGTCGATTTAAATATTCCCGATCTGAATTCATTCCAAAATAGTAAAGAAACTTATCAATGTAAACAGCAAATTCTACTGCAAAGCTATCATTTGACTCTATTGCACCACGCACAGCACACAGTAAATTCTGTAACTCTTTTTGGGCTATGGTACTAATTGGAGTTTGGAAAAAATTGAAGCAAAAAATGGATGAACGGCACATTAAGAGATGCCCAAATATTGGGCATGAGAAATCGAAGCACTAATGATTTAGGAGTACTAAGATAGTAGTATTTGC
>JBIKYZ010000009.1:0-43655 GCA_044354985.1 Pseudanabaena sp.
TGACAATTATTGGCATAATGGGTTTAGGGATAATGATTTGTTTTCGGTTGAAAGTTGAAACTCTCATTATCCCTTTTCGCTTAATCCCGCTCTTTCTTTGCTTCAATCTTGTCCAAAGTCCAATTGAAATAGCCCTGCCCTTTATAAGGGGGATGCCCGATAGGGCAGGGGGATCAAACCTCTGCATTTAACAGAAATTCATGAGTGAGGGTTACAGACTTTTCAAGCCCACTCTTATTCAAGAATCTTCCACTCACATTGATTTTCACCTAGATTGGAATTAAAATCATGTCCCAGAATAACGTTAACGACATTCAAGATCACGCTCGGTTATTCCACCAAGACGAATACCAAGAGCTATTTCAAGCGAAGAAAGAATTTGAAGGTGGGCATAGTCCCGAAGAAGTTGCTAAGATTGCGGACTGGACAAAGGGTTGGGAATACCGCGAAAAGAATTTCGCCCGTGAAGCCCTCACCGTCAATCCTGCTAAGGCTTGTCAACCCCTCGGCGCAATCCTTGCCGCCGTTGGCTTTGAGGCTACATTACCCTTCGTTCATGGTTCTCAAGGTTGTGTTTCCTATTTCCGCAGTCACTTTACGCGCCACTTCAAAGAACCATTCTCAGCAGTATCCTCTTCGATGACCGAAGATGCGGCAGTTTTTGGTGGGCAGTTGAATATGATTGAAGGTTTGGCAACTTCCTACAATCTCTATAAGCCCAAGATGATTGCTGTCTGTACAACCTGTATGGCAGAGGTAATTGGGGATGACTTACAAGCATTCATCACCAATGCGAAGGCAGCCAATTCAGTTCCTCAAACTTTCCCCGTTCCCTACGCCCATACTCCTAGTTTTGTCGGTTCCCACATCACAGGCTATGACAACATGATCAAGGGCATTCTCTCGAACCTGACCGCAGGTAAGAAGCAAGAAACCACCAACGGCAAGATTAACTTCATCCCAGGATTTGAAACCTACATTGGCAACCTGCGCGAAATCAAGCGCTATGCTAATTTGATGGATGTTAACTACACGTTGCTTGCTGATAACTCTGAATACTTAGATTCGCCTAATACTGGTGAATACCAAATGTATCCAGGTGGAACCAAGCTAGAAGATGCTGCTGATTCAATCAATGCTGAAGCGACGATCGCATTCCAATCTTACGCCACCACTAAGACCAGAGAATACATCGAAACCGAGTGGAATCAAAAGACCTACGTCAGCCGTCCCGTCGGTATTCGTGGCACTGATGAGTTCTTGATGAAGCTTTCGGCTCTAACTGGCAAGCCCATTCCTAAGGAATTGGAAGAAGAAAGAGGTCGCGCCGTTGATGCTCTGACCGATTCTCAAGCATGGTTGCATGGCAAGCGCATTGCCCTCTACGGCGATCCAGACTTGGTGATTGGTCTAGTCCAATTCCTCTTGGAAGTTGGAGCAGAACCAATTCATATTCTCGTCAGCAACAGCAATGCTAACTTTGAAGGCGAATTACGCGCTCTGCTTGATTCGAGTCCCTTCGGTCAGAATGCCACGATCTGGGGTGGTAAGGATCTCTGGCACTTGCGATCGCTCCTATTCACCGAGCCTGTCGATCTCTTGATTGGCAACTCCTACGGTAAGTACCTATGGCGCGATACTAAGACTCCTTTGGTACGCATTGGCTATCCTATCTTCGATCGCCATCACCTCCACCGCTATTCCACCTACGGCTATCAAGGCGCAATCAATCTACTCAACTGGATTGTAAATACTCTCCTCGATGAACTGGATCGCAACACGATCATTCCATCAAAGACCGATATTTCCTACGACTTGATTCGCTAGATTTTAGATCCCCCCCAGCCCCCCTTATAAAGGGGGGAAAAGAATTAATTAAATTCTCCCCCCTTTATAAGGGGGGGCTGGGGGGGATCTCAACCCAAACCGTAGACAGATTCATATTGCTTATTTGACAAACGCAATCACAGCAGAAAGTACAGCCAGAGGAGGACGATCATGCTTGACATTCAAATTAACGATACAACCCTGAGAGATGGCGAACAGGCTGCTGGTGTAGCGTTTAGCATTGAAGAGAAAATCGAAATCGCCAAATTCCTCGATCGCATTGGCGTACAAGAATTA
Source organism: Pseudanabaena sp. (assembly GCA_044354985.1). Lineage (GTDB taxonomy): Bacteria > Cyanobacteriota > Cyanobacteriia > Pseudanabaenales > Pseudanabaenaceae > Pseudanabaena. The sequence goes on from JBIKYZ010000009.1 coordinate 2,125, forward strand.
GAAATTGGCATCCCTGCCATGGGTGGGGCAGAAACCGAAGCGATCGCCGCCATTAATAACTTAGGGCTTAAAGCAAAATTACTCGGCTGGAATCGTGCTGCAATTTCTGATATCAAAGCCTCAATCGCCTGTGGACTAAAGCGCGTCCATATTTCTGTACCTGTCTCAGATATGCAGATTGGACTAATGGCTGACGGTAAGCGGGAAACTGTGCTGAAGCGTCTGCAAGAAAGTATTGCCTATGCTCTTGATCGCGGTTTATATGTGTCCGTTGGTGGTGCTGATGCCTCCAGAGCCGATGATTATTTCCTATTAGAAGTAGCGGCTTCAGCAGAACGATGGGGCGCTTCCCGCTTCCGTTTTTGCGATACCGTTGGCATTCTCGATCCATTTAATACCTATCGCAAGATTAAATTACTGGTCAATGCACTCACAATTCCTGTCGAGATGCATACCCATAATGATCTAGGCATGGCGACTGCTAATGCTCTTGCGGGTGTCCAAGCAGGAGCGAGATCGCTAAATACCACTGTGAACGGTTTAGGCGAAAGGGCGGGCAATGCCGCTCTAGAAGAAGTGGTGATGGCGCTAAAACAAATTCATGGCATCGATTTGGGCATTGAAACCCGTTGTTTCTGGGAACTCTCGCAATTAGTTGCCTCAGCTTCGCAGAATCCCGTACCACCTTGGAAAGCGATCGTTGGTAGCAATGCCTTTAGCCATGAATCAGGCATTCACGCCGCAGGAGTTCTCCAAAATCCCAGCAGCTACGAGCCATTTAATCCCGATGAAGTGGGCGCGAAGCGTCATCTAGTTGCTGGCAAACATTCAGGTCGCCATCTCGTAGCGAATTTGCTCCAGCAGCAAGGTGTCGATCTTGCTAAAGATAAAGCGCAATCAGTCTTAGATGCAGTGCGTCAGCGATCGCTCCAAGTCAAGCTTAGTCTTACTTCCGAAGAATTGCTTAACCTCGTCCAAGCAGGGAGGCTTGCTCATGCTGTATAACGATGTGGAACTTGATAGTCCTCCGACCTTTGAGATTGGTGAAAAGGTCAGAATTAAGAAGTTAATTCGCAATGATGGTACTTTCCCAGGTAAGGAGATTGGCGAAACTCTTGCTAAGAAAGGAGAAGTTGGTTATGTAGTGAATATTGGAACTTTCCTCCAAAGTTCTTATATCTACTCTGTCCACTTTCTCTATACAGGGCATATCATCGGCTGTCGTCAAAAAGAATTAGAAATCGTCGAATAATGTGAGTAGGCGCAAAGCGCCCACTCACATTTAATAATCATCAAGGAAAATTTCATGAAAGTCATGCTACGTCGGAATAACATCGGTCATCTTGTGGTTTATGTTGCTAAAAAAGATTTGGAAGAGGAAGTTGTCAAAGAAGAACAAACCACTGATGGCAAGGTGATGACGCTAGCAAACGGGTGGGAACTTGCCTTTGGCAATCTAGAGGAACCGCTAAATTTACCAAAAACCTTTGAAGCAAGAAGAATTGCTTAGCGATCGCTAGGCATAGGTACAATGCATCTGATGTTTGCAAAACAACTGTTTCAGCTATATTGTTAATATGATCGCCAAATTTTTACATCTAGCGATCGCTTGGCTAAAGATAACATTCCTTCAAAAATTGGCTGACTGACATGAGTAGGAAAGTCTTCTGGTAGAGATGTATCGAAAAAGTTATAGACCAGATCTCCTTCATAATGCTGTCTGCGTAAGGGCATTGATAAAGAGATGGGACGCGCTCCGTCAGTTTCTAGCCATTCTTCTGCATACTGAAAGTTCATCGCGCCACTGGGTAAGTTTTGCCAAGTCCCAACTAGATAGCCATTCATGAGGATATTGAGGCTATTAACACGCCTTGTTCTTACCATTCTTCTTTCCATCCTTGTCTAGGCTTATGAGCTTCTTCTTTGGGAATAATCTGTATTTCTAGATCTAGGGCGGAAAATAGTTTAAATAGAGTTTCTAATTTTGTGCCTTCGGGGTTGTTTTCAAAGGCGGAAATGGTGGCTTGTTTGAGCCCTACCCGATCGCCTATTTCGGCTTGGCTTAATTTTTGTCTTTTGCGGCGATCGCGTAGATATTCGGCTAGTTCTTTGGAGGAGTGGATTAGCATGGTCTGATGCTTTTATCCTTTTTAGGGTATAAAATTTAATTTATCCCTTGTAGGCTATAAAATCAAGTTTATCCTTTATACGGGATAATATTTAAGTCTTGACGATCGCTAAGCGTTGGTACAATGCTTCTGGTATTTGTAAAGCAACTGTTTCAGCCATATTTTTCTCAATAACGTTAAATTTAATTTCCGCTAATTTCTACTAATGATTCACCTGTAGCTAGAATTTCTAAGGATCGCTGGTGATAAATGGGCATCAATCCAGATGGTCATGTGACTAATACGGGATGATTGAGTTTACGGGATGCATAGGCTAATGCTGCTTTTAGGTCATCTCTTTCTAGATCGGGCATTTCTTCTAAAATCTCTTCGGCACTGAGTCCAGCTACAAATAAGTCGAGAACATCTGAGACGCGAATTCTCATGCCACGAATGCAGGGACAACCGCCGCATTGTTTGGGGTTGATGGTGATTCTTCTAAGTATTTCTGGCATTTGAGCAGTTCTCTAACACTTTTTTTAGTATAAATGGGTTGTATGGTATTGCGATCGCTAGGCGTTGGTACAATGCTTCTGGTATTTGTAAAGTAACTGTTTCAGTCATATTTTTTGCAATAAGTATGAAGGCTCCATTAGGACATGTCAAATTCTAATTTCATCAGATCTAAGAGACTCTGATGCTATTTTTACCGCTTTAAAAGGTAATAACTTAATATCTTCTTCTGGCATATATTTTGACCATGCTGAAGGAATTATAGAGTTCCATCGAAATCCATATTGTCTACTCAATGTACCTGGTCTTTCTTCTAGACTCCTCACTAAAACTTTTGGGCGGTTTGCCTTTGATAGCTGTGCTTCGAGATCTGGGACTAAAGATAGTAGTTTAGTTAAAACCTTACAATCATCTAAAGCTCGATGAGAATCAATTATGGGTATACCATGAGCAATAGCTAAACTACTTAAGCTTGTACTTTTACAGTATTGAGATTTAGGATAAATAATATCTTGAGTATCTATCCAGTTTTCCATTGGAAGATCAAGACCCACTACATTTTTGCAAAATGATTTATCAAATTTGGCATTGTGAGCGCAAATGTAGGTCGCAGATAACGACATTTGATTAATAGTTGTTAATCCCTGCTTATAGTTAAAGTTTAAATTAAGTACTTCAGGAGGAATCCCGTTAATGGGGTAAGCAGGATTATTGATTGATTGCTCATAGCAAATTAACGTACTAACTTGCATGAGTATGAAACGATACTCTACAGACCATAATATCGCAGCTATTTCTAGTAAATGGTCATTTTTAGGGTTAAGCCCAGTGGTTTCAGTGTCAAGGATTAAAATGTTCATTAAATTGCTGCTTTCAAAATTAGAATCTAGAAATAGCTGGATGATTGCAATTGCTCTATTATGTCAAAACTGAGATGCTCATCTCTATCGAAAGCGCTGTCAAGAAAATATTTATGTCTTGATGTTTCCGTAACTCCTCGAAGACAGGCAATTTCTTTGATAAATAGATCGCTGGATTTCATTAATGCTGCTGGATTTGTACCTAGTGCAAACTGATTCACAGGATCGTTAATTACGGGTTGATTGCCTAAACTTTCTAAAAACTTTACATTAATACCATTAAGTCTCAAAATTGCTAAGCCTTGAAGTTCAACTTCACTAGAGGGGTAAAAAGAACAAGTAACTTCTCTAACTTGGGTGCGAAGTATTTGAGCGGCTGCTTGCACAGCATTATTACCAAGCTTAATCAATGAAGAAACATCTTGAGAGTGAATTGCATCCATAACTTTTGCGTGCAAGTACAATTCTGGGTAATTAGAGAGAGCAGAACTTAATGATAGTAGGATATCTGGAGTTGCAAGATAGCTTAATCGCATTGCATAAAAGCGAAGTTGTGATATTAACTGTTTTCTGGCATAACATTCAATATTAGGATCTATGTTTAAAAGACGCTTTATTTCTTCATAATAAATTTTTCTAACTTTAATAGCATCATTTACTAATCTATTAACACTCAGTACACGTACTGAATTTATTAACCAAGAATATTTGGTTAGCAAGTCAGAAAAATTTTCAAGAAATGAAGATTCAGCTACTGCACTTGAGTAGTCAATCAATGGAATATTAATCCCTTTATCACATACATCCCAGTCAATTATATCAAACTCAATTGTTATGGCTTGATCTTCCAAGTCATTTATTAGAGTACTGAGAGATTCTCTAGCATAAGTTTGGGCATATTCTGAAATTTCACCACCAACAATTGTTATGTGAAGGGGCATTCTGGGGATTTTACCCAGTTTTCTCAATTCGCAAAAGACTGAAAGGATACTTATTGACGCGGCTCCAGAACCACATGGTAAATCTGCTAAAAACACTCTGTTTCCAGAAAATATACGAGCAAATGTGTCAGGAATTTGCTGCAGATCCTCTTTAGGATCTAGCATTGTTAGCATTACCCTTGCTGAAGAACCTGTAAATCGCCAAGCTAAATGATTATCTGTATCTTCTTTACTCATTCCACCTTCAAATCCTTCTGGAGCTTCTGTCATTGCTCTATCTCTCAAATGATACTTATCCAAAAGCATTTCCCAGCATGAAACTAGCTGTGGTGGCAATCGCAAAATGTCTTTACTCCATAAGGAACTAGGAATCATTTTTACAGGAATGAGACGAGGCATGAATGTTTAACTTCCCTGATATTCTGATAGAAAATACAAGTTTGATCACCGTTTGTGTAGTGTACCAGAATTTGTCATTTATGAATATTTTAGTTTGTTCTGGAAGCGCCTATTTCTACCTTACCCACCTTCAGACTTTTGCATCGATTATTTTTATCTGCAATGCTCTGTTAGCGATCGCGCTTGATGATGATAAAAGGCGATCGCCTTTTTCTATCTAACTCACCTTCAGACCTTTATCGCGATTATTTAAATTGCAATAGAAACTCTTGCCCGATATAGCAACTTTTCGCCCTGCATATAACCAACATACCGCACGATCGCAATATCCCCTTCCTTAATCTCATCACTTCCTTCCATTAATTGATGCTTCTGAGAATCAAAATTAACTTCTTTCCCAACTGCACCGATCGCAGTAACCCCCCATCTTTGCAAAAGTGCATCTATAGGACGTAATAGAGGCAGAATATTTTTCGCCAGCATATTTGGGTTTTGCTGAGCCGCATATGCCGCTGATGGTAATTGCAAAATTAGAGATTCCAATTGTTGAATAGTTTCACGCTCAAACTGCGATCGCAATTCAAGTTTTTGTTGCTCAAGTTTTTGCTGCAAACGTTGATATTCTTCGCGCAAGGCAACGATCTCTGAAATTGGAGACTCTGGATTGCTTGTATTACTGATAAACTTAGCAATCACTTCTGTTACTTCAACTTGGAGTACTTCCGCTAACTTCGCTAAATCGGTATATCTTAAAGTCGCTGCATTTCTCTTGCGCAGTGTATCGATCGCACGCCGTGATATACCTGTGCGCTCACTTAGTATTTGAAAACTAGATATACCAACTTGCTTCATGAGCAGCCGTAATATTTCCGTGCGATCGTCCATAGCCTGATTTGATAAGTTAGTAAAGAGGATGCTTGTTCTCAGCATCGCAGATCTATGCTGACTATTGTACTAAGTAGCTCAGCATAGTTATAAACTAAGCCCAAATTGTTGTGCCGCCCGCTACGCGGGCGGCACAACAATTTGGGTTTTAAATTTACTTATGCTTAACTACTTATCATCGTTTTCTTAGCTTTTTGAATAATTATCTATGCCTAATAATTTTGGATTCTGGTTAATTTGGATTTTATTTGTGGTTTATGCATTCATTTTTGCTCCACCCGATCGCCCTGACACCATAACCCTGATCCAAAAACTGATTGCAGGTGATTGGCAAGGTACTAATGCTTATATTGTGGCGCTTTTTAATTTGATGGGTGTTTTTCCTTGCATTTATGCTTGTATGCTGGCTAGCGATGGACAAGGACAAAAAATACCAGCTTGGCCGTTTGCAGGGCTTTCATTCTTTTTAGGTGCATTTGCACTTTTGCCTTATTTTGCTTTGCGAGAGCCAAATCCCACATTTGTCGGCAAAAAAAACTGGAGTGTGAAGATTTTGGATTCACGCTTTGCAGGAATTGGGATTAGCGCGATCGCTATTTATTTTTTACTGTACGGTTACGCTAATGGTAATTGGGCTGATTTTATCCAGCAATGGCAAACCAGCCGATTTATTCATGTGATGAGTTTAGATTTTTGTATTTTGTCGCTGATGTTTCCTTGGTTGCTCAGTGACGATATGGATAGACGGGGCATGACTGACGATCGCTTTTTTTCATTTATTGCGCTCATTCCTCTAGTTGGAGCCTTAATTTATCTATGTTTGAGATCGCCTCTTATCGAAAACGAGAGCGAGCAAGCAACAGCAACTTAAAACAGAAAATAAAAAAGGGCGCGAAGCGCCCTTTTTTATTTGCAAATAGTCTCGATCATACGATTGGCTTGAGAGCTATAGCCGCCGCCAAAGAGATTGAAATGATTGAGAATGTGATAGAGATTGTAAAGAGTTTTACGTTGTTGATAGCCTGAATCTAGCGGATATGCAGCTTGATAAGCTCGATAAAACTGCGGTGGAAACCCACCAAACAATTCAGTCATAGCAAGATCGACTTCGCGATCGCCAAAATATAGAGCAGGATCAAAAATCACAGGTTCGCCATCCACAAACGCGGCATTTCCACCCCAAAGATCGCCATGCACCATTGAAGGCTGTGGTTGGTAATTATCAAAAAATCTTGACAAGGACTTATAGATTGTTGCTTCAGGAATATTGGATTGCCAACCTTTGCGCCTTGCCAAACTAATTTGAAAAGCAAGCCGATATTCAATCCAAAAATCAAGCCAACTATTTGTCCAATTATTAATTTGTGGCGTTGAGCCGATCACATTATTTTGCTCCCACCCAAACCCGCGATCGCTCTTTACCCGATGCATCGCGGCAAGATCTCGTCCCATTGCTTCCCAGTCTTGCCTACCGCCTAATTCGAGATTTTCCATCACCAAGTAAGCCGTATCGCTGGCTACACCCCAACAGATCGGCTGTGGTACACGGATTGTATGAGTAGCATACATTTGCTTAAGAGCGATCGCTTCAGCAACAAACATATCGAAACAGTTAGCAGTATTAGATTTTACAAAAAAATTGCGCTGACCATCGGATATTCGTGTTGTCTGATTGATGCAGCCGCCAGACTGCGCTTGGCGGCGATCGCAGGTAAAGCGCTCTCCCGTTGCTTGTGAAATAGCGATCACAATTTCATCCCACATAAATTAATGTAATTGCTCAACCTAGAGAGAATAAGGGTTTCAGCCAAAAAACCGTCTAAAAAATCGACTAAATGACACTATTCTCATTAAATAAATGATAATCTACCAATATATAGGAGAAATAGAGGTGAAACCAACTTTTTGATGGTCATTTTTTGTTGATTTTACTAGGTTGAGCAATTACAAATTAATTAACCAAAATTGAGAAGGTTTGCTAAGCAAACCTTCTCAATTTTGGTTAATTAATAGGGGATTAGGTTAGCTTTCTCAATAAAACGTAACCCTAAAATTTAAGTACGGTTCGTATACTGAGAGCTAAGGATCTAACATTCAAATAAAGAAGCAGTTTTTTTATGGCGCGGCAAGCCGCACCATAAAAAAACTGCTTCTTTACTAAATTGCAGAACCCTAACAAAATAAATTAATTAATTAATTAAAAAACTTTAAAAAATATCCTGATAGGTCTAATTATGATGAATGACATTGGTAAATACCGCTTTGTTTGTACCCTTACCCTCAGCGATATTTTGGGGCAGGTAATTGTCTGGTTAGGTGTAATTTTTCTGGCTCTAGCATCAGCACTTTCGCTAATGAGTAAGCCAATTTATTCTTTTGGCGCAGTAGGTTTGATCGTTGTAACCTCTCTACCTTTTTTACTATTCACCTTCGTCACCACCTTATTTAATCACATTGATATCGTGCCTCTGACCGAAGAAGAGATTAAGCACAATAATTCTAAAATATCAGGTGTCCGTAAAACTGCGATCAAAGCTTAAATTAGTGAAACTCACTTTAAAAATAAAAAGGAGAGTGGATGCTTTGCGCCACTCTCCTTTTTACTGTAGACATTATGGGCATTGTTTGATAAACCATTAGCTAAGAATTTAGAAACGAGGTCTAACTACTGTGCGCCAGCTTAATTTTGTTGTCTTTTTTATCGTTGCTCTTGCATTAGTATTGTTCTCCTTGCAAAATACTGCCCCAGCCTCCATTCAAATCATCCCTCAGATTCAAGTTGCTGCCCCAATCTCGGTCGAACTGATCTTGGCGATGGGCTTAGGCGCAGTTTTAGCTTGGATATTTAGCGTCTGGTCTGGATTACAAAAATCTATTGACATGCGTAATAAAAATGTCCAGATCCAGAATTTGCAAGAAACTGTTCAGAACTTAAGCGTTGAAATTGAGGAGCGCAAGCGCTTGGTTTCTGCCTCTGCGATCGATGTTGAGATCGACGAAGACAAGTCTAAAAACTAAAATATGGGGCGCATTAGCGCCTTTTATTTTATACAAAATCAGATTTTCTGACCATTTAACCGCAATCGATGATATTTTTAAACATCCGCTTCTCGTAAGCTCCATGTCCTTATCGATCGCAGAATCAGTTACCAAAGATGCCATAGCCCTCCTGATCGATCTTGCAGAACGAGGCGAGATTGATCCTTGGGATGTGCAGGTGATCGATGTCGTCGATCGCTTTTTGTCGCGGTTAATTGTTAGCGATCGTCGTGATTTATACGATTCGGGTCAGGCGATGCTCTACGCATCAATGCTGGTGTTGCTCAAAGCCAACTCATTATCTGACAGTCAAGCGGTCTACGACCAAGAAGCCGACGACGATGAAATGGGAGAAGAATCTGAGGTAGTCGCCGATGCGATGCGGTTACCAACGGACTTTGATAAAAGGTTGCGCCGCTTGCCTGTAGCTTTGCCTCCAAAAGCAAGACGGATCACCCTAGAAGAGTTAATTGCCCAGATTGAGGCGATCGCAGAGGTAGTTGATCGCAAGACTAGTAAGCCCACCAAGCGTCCTAGCCAAGGCAAAGTTGCCCGCAAAGCTGCAATGAAAGCGATCGCCCAGCTAGCTCACAAAGAAAATTTATCGGAAATGGTAGAAGAAATTGAGCGTTATTTCTTACTGCATCCCGATGAAGAAATTGAGATATCTGACCTAGCAGCAGTATTTAACGATCGTGTGGGCGTATTTTGGGGCTTATTACTAATGTCTTCACAATCAAAAGTGGAATTGTTTCAAGCTGAGTTTTATGGCAAAATCCAAATTGTGCCAACTATCAAAACTCCATCAATCAAAGAGATCCCATTTCCTAATAGTTCAGCTAATCCCTCAATTGATTCTACTCAGTTACAATTGAAATTCGCTGAATTAAAAGAAGTTTCGTGAAGCATCTAATTTTGTTTGACTATCATCCCCTTAAACCCTTACAGCAAACCATGAACAATCAAACCACTAAACTTTTTGTAAGAGACTCGCGAAGTGAATCTCTTACAAAAAGTTTAGCTTTGATTTTATCGAAATTTGCTGTGGGCGTAGGTGCGATCGCGATCGGTTTAGCTAGTTTTGCGCCTGTTTCGTTAGCTCAGGTGCGTACCTCCCTTTACAAGCCAACCGCGATCACTAGTGGTGTGGATGTTAACGATATTCTCACCGATAAAGACATTCCCACAGGGCAGAAAGGATTTGCGCGTGACTATGCAATCACTGTCCAAAAAGATGAGCGCTTGGAAATTTCGGTAAATTCTGGGGGCTTTGATACAGTCTTGAGCCTGTTAGATAGTGCTGGCGAAGTTGTCGCCGAAAATGATGATTCTGTTGGTGATAATACCAATTCACTGATTTTTTTTAAAGTGCGTAAATCAGGAAGTTATATTGTGAGAGTTTCGTCATTTGGGGGCAGTAGTGGCGGCAAATTTACATTAAGAGTCAACAAACTCCAAGTTGTAAAATAAAAAATCATTGCGGTGGGCAAAGCCCGCTGCAATGATTTTAACTCTCATCATTATCCATAAAGGGTTTTTCATGGGCAGGTTTAATACTTCGCCAAATATAGTCACTGTAGTCTTTCCCATCTAGAAGAGAGAATAAAATCGTGTGATTTTGGCAAGTTAAAATATGTTTTGCCATTTCTTTGCGATCGCTGCGATCGGCAACAGCAATAATCCGCTCAAAGTCAGCCTTAGCAGCATCTTCAATTTGTTGATATTGCGCAATCAGATTAGCCTTAGTTTCTTTTACCCAATTGTAGAACTCATCTGGAACCCGCTCTAAGATATCCTCAAAAGGAGTTTGATCGCGCAACATCTCCCAAATTACTTTGCTAGTAACTTGAGTGAGTACACGATGTAATTTTACATAATCAGCAAACTTAAATTTAAGTCTCAATCCACTTTCAAAGCGAATTACAAAGCCCTCTTGATTCTGCTCATTGAGATTAGTAATCGCTTCTAAATCTTTTAATCCATCATATTTTTTAGCGATCGGGAACCCCAAATGTGTGAAGGATTCAATTGCATGTTCTCTTCCCGACTCTGTTTCAATTACTGCCAATAATACTAAACCTTCAAACCCTCCATAATCAACAACAATCCGATTTGTGGGATAGACAATCTCAAATAAATAGGTTAGCGATCGCTCCAGTAATGGAATTGCTTCTGGATAAATCGACATCAAGATTTGATTAGCCTTAATTGCTTGATCGGAGTTAAAGCTACCTCTAGAAGCGATATAAGGCTGGGCTTGATGCCAATACAAAATCCCAAGAGAACCATCCAGCTTTTCATAGACATCAAAAGGTTCTAAAGGAAGAGCTTCTTTATATTCTTGGAGGTTAAAGAATTTCGCTAAAGGTCGAGCTGCTATATTACCATTGCGATCGAGGATTAAGCCACGACATTGCATGGTTTCAGGATTCCATAAGCGATCATATTGAGCCTTGGCAGTGTAGTTGTAAATAAACAAATCACCGCTAGAATGAGGACGTTTGGTGATGTATCCTTCACTAATTAGTTGATCGATTTTCTCCAAATTGATAGCACTCATTCTATATACCTTGGTGATTTTAAATTATCGCAATTCGATGAAGAGAAGTAAGCACTTCGCGCTCTCACTTCTCTTTTTACTATATAATCAAGTCAATCAAACTAAATTTAGAGAAATTTAGACTTATGACTGTTGCCACAACATCGAAACCTATAAAAGTACTAATTGTAGAAGACGATCCACTTATCCAACTCGGACTAGAGCAATCCCTTTCTCAACAGCCAAACATCACTGTAATAGGCATCGCAGAAGATGGCTATGTCGGCGTGAAAATGGCTCAGGAACTACTTCCTGATATTATCGTGATGGACATTGGGATGCCAAGACTTGATGGAATTTCGGCAACCCAAAAAATCAAGGCAGCATCACCTAATGTTCATGTTGTGATGCTTAGCTCCCATACAGATGATACAGAAATTATTGCGGCTCTATCGAGTGGAGCTGATGCCTACTGTGTTAAAGGTACTTCTACCGAAAGTCTTTTAGCAGCTTTTGCAGCCGCTATGGATGGCGCTACTTATCTCGATCCTCAAGTTGCTCGCAAAGTAATGGATCATCTCAAGCCTCCAACGCAACCTGAAAATAATTCACATCTATCACAACGAGAATTAGAGGTACTGAAATTAATTGTTGAAGGCAAGAGCAATCCCGAAATTGCAAAAGTACTGTACCTCAGCCCCAATACGATTAAAACTCATGTGCGGGGCATCATGAACAAATTATCTGTTGACGATCGCGTACAAGCAGCAGTTGTAGCTCTGCGATCTGGTTTAGTAAACTGAGCAAGGTCAGTTGCGAAGTGCTGACCTTAGTTTTGGGATCATATAGCGATTGGTAATAACGCTATATAATTAAGACTTAACATGCCGAGCAACAAAACAGAGCAACAAAAATTGTGGCGCATACTTTTTTAGTGCAACCTGGTAAATGGACTATCGAAGGCAATTGGGTAGATAGAGATTCGATGCCAATTCAAGTCAAGGGTAGAACTTTGGTAGGTTGGTCAAGGGATAACTTTTGGTTCACAATGGTTACAAAGCTGACTTTCCCCAACACAGATCGCGAAGAATTAACCATGGCTTACAAAGGCAGGATTGATTCAGATGAGCGTCGTTTTACGTTTGTTGTTGATGATAGCTCTCTGGGTAAAGTTGAAGGGGAGGGCATAATTGGGCCAGATTCCATTATTCAACGTTACTGGGTAATGGGTGACAAAAAAATGCGAACAGGGTTTCAAACGCTTTACCGTCGAGACAATAATATTTACTCTCTAACTAGCGGCATTATTGCTGGTCAAAATCTTGAAAGCACTATGGAAGCATTACTAACACGTCATATGGATTCCTAATCAAAAAAATCAAAAAGGCGGACAAAGTTCGCCTTTTTGATTTATATCTTAAAAAACAAAAGGGAGTTGCGGCGCTTCGAGCCGCAACAAAACGAAAAGGGATGCGGCGCTTTGCGACACATCCCTTTTCGTTTTTGTTTTGAATTTAGCGAGAGCTTACACTTTTAAGCTCGGTCGATAAAATATCGATCGCTTTGGCAAACTGTGGATCAGAGCTTGTCCCAACAAGATCACGGTTTTTATTCAGCTTTTCGAGATCTTCTTTGGTTAGTTCGACTATACGGTCAGGAATAATGCCCAAGTGATTGATATCACGTCCGCTGGGGGTATAGTACTTAGCGATCGTCACCGCCATACCAGAACCATCACTTAGGGAATGTACTGACTGGACTAGTCCCTTGCCAAAGGTTTTGGTACCAACAATCACAGCTCGTTTATTATCTTGCAAAGCACCAGATAGGATTTCACTAGCACTAGCCGATCCACCATCAACTAAAACCACAAGTGGCTTATTGGTAATAGCTTGACGGTTAGCCGTTAGGCGTTCGCTTTCACCTTTGCGATCAATTGTGGAAACAATGGTGGCATTATCGAGCCACATCCTTGCAATTTCGGCACTAGAATAAAGTAATCCACCAGGGTTTGAGCGCAAATCTAATATAAATCCAACTGCACCCTTACTTACATGGTCTTGGATTGCTTTACGCATGTCACTTGCTGCATTGGCATTGAACTGACGCAAGCTGATGTAGCCAACCTTACCTATATTGGTATCACGAAGCTCGGCTTTGACTGGATGGATCTCAATCTTGGCGCGTTCTAGCTCAATCTCAAATTGCTTGTCACCACGCTTGATCCCCAATTTAACCTTTGTCCCAGCTGGCCCACGGATTAGGGCAACGGCTTGGTTGATATCCATGCCTTCAGTAGACTTATTTGCGATCGAAGTAATGATGTCTTTTGTCAAAACTCCAGCACGAGATGCAGGCGAATCTTCGATTGGGGCAACAACCGTTAATTGCTTAGTTGCATCATCCATCCCAAGCTGAATCCCAACCCCTGTGAGTTCTCCCGAAGTATCAATTTGCATACTCTTAAACTGCTCAGGGTCCATAAAGCGAGTATATGGATCGTCGAGAAGTTTAAGCATTTCTCGAACTGAGCGATAGGCTTCAGCCTTAGAAGAATAATCGCGATTTTCGACATATTGTCGTCTGACTTGCCGCCAGTCAACTTTGTTGAAAGCCCCATCAACATATTCGTGATTGATAAGCTGCCAAGCTTCGTCAACTATTTCTTTGGGGCTATCTCGAAATGCGGCGATGCTAGGGTTTGCTAGCTGAAAACCAACAACTGCCACAGCCGCAGCTAATGCTGCTGTTGTACCAAGTACAAATCCGCCTTTTGCCATGTCAACTTCCTGAAAAGTGAGGTGTGTGAGGAATATATCTAAAAGTACACCAACTCTAGCACAGCCGCTTTTAAGCTTGTGATCGAATTCGCTAAAGATGGAGTGAAGTCATCCTTTCGGGTTCAGCATTAATACTTAAATCTAAATCCTGATCTAACTCTAAATAACCGCCATTAAACTGCCATAAAATTTCGTGTTTCACCTTTGCATTGATGATTTTTATGGGAAATTATTTGACATTAAAGCATCAACAGTCACAAATGTGATTTCTAATACAAATTGATGTCTTGTAAATTGATGAAATCATCTTAAATAATTTCTCTATGGTAACCATCAATACAAGGTTATGAGTTCTGTGATTTTTTAGCCTTTCAGTTATTGAGGTGCTATTTAAATCGGCGCTGATCTAAACACATGCCGCCTTATTTTAGATGACAAGAAAATTTTGCGAAAGGATAGAGTCTGTGATCAAAAAATTTCTACTGAGTTCGTTGCTAGTTCTGTGGTTGGTGAGTTTTCCTTTTACAGGTCAGACTTGGGCGCAAGCAACTACTTCTCCTTCTCCAACAGCTAGCCCAACAACAACCTCCCCTGAGGCCACAGCGAGTCCTTCTCCCACGGTTGCTCCGTCTCCGACATCCTCTCCAGCAAGTGGTGACGTTGTAACTCTAACCAAAGAGCAAAAGGAAGCACTCGACAAGCTTCTCGCACCAGCTCCAGCTGCTTCGCCAATTAACTCAGGTGATACTGCTTTTATGTTGGTAGCGGCGGCTCTCGTATTGCTGATGACTCCTGGGCTTGCATTTTTCTACGGCGGTTTAGTCAGAACCCGCAATGTGCTGAACACAATGATGATGAGCTTATTGCTCATGGCTGTTGTTGGTGTTACTTGGGTTTTGTGGGGCTATAGCCTAGCTTTTGATGTGGCAATCAAGGCTCCTGAATTTGGTCAAGGGATTGAAAAATTTATTGGCGGGATTGATTGGGTATTTCTTAATGGGGTCAAATTTGATGCGCCCGATCCTGTTGGCTACGCAGGTACTATTCCCCATGCCGTGTTCATGGTTTACCAGATGATGTTTGCGATTATTACACCTGCGCTGATTTCTGGTGCGATTGTCGAACGGATGAGCTTTAAGGCATATTTTTGGTTCATTCTTCTTTGGTCAACCTTCGTTTATTCGCCCCTCGCGCACATGGTATGGGGACGGGGCTTTTTGCAGGAGCTTGGCGCTTTAGACTTTGCTGGCGGGACTGTCGTTCACATCAGTTCTGGAGTTGCCGCAGTTGTAGCTGTTTTAGTAGTTGGATCTCGTAAAGATTTTG
This sequence comes from Pseudanabaena sp., assembly GCA_044354985.1. GTDB lineage: Bacteria > Cyanobacteriota > Cyanobacteriia > Pseudanabaenales > Pseudanabaenaceae > Pseudanabaena. Next base: position 17,515 of record JBIKYZ010000009.1, read on the forward strand.
CGACTAGACCACATACGCCCCACAATGTGCCATACGTGCTTTTAGGAATAGGTCTTCTGTGGTTTGGCTGGTTTGGGTTTAATGCTGGAAGTGCTCTAGCTGCTGGTCCGCTTGCGGCTGTTGCATTTGTATCAACTACTGTGTCAACCTCTTCTGGTGGTTTGACTTGGCTATTGTTTGAATGGGTACTCCGTGGTAAGCCAACTGCTGTTGGTATTGCTAGTGGATTTTTAGCTGGTCTAGTGGGTATTACTCCAGCAGCAGGATTTGTTACGTCAATTGGCGCGATTTTGATTGGCTCAATTACGGCGGTATGCTGTTTTGTTGCTGTGAGTTTGCGGGCTAAATTCAAGTTTGATGATTCTCTCGATACTTTCTCTGTTCATGGTGTTGGCGGAACTATTGGTGCAATGTTAACAGGTGTATTTGCTACCAAAGCTGCTTTTGGTGGAGAAGCTAACCTTGGGCTTTTGGATGGTAACCCTTTATTAATTTGGAAGCAATTTGAAGGTGTTGCCTTTACCTATGTGTTTGCAGGCATAGCTACATTCATTATTTTGCAAGTCTTAAAACTATTTATGGATCTTAGAGTTGCCTCTTCCATCGAAGAGCAAGGTATTGACTTACCTGTTCATGGTGAAGAGGGTTATGGTAGCGAGTTTGGCTCTGGTGTATTTATCAATCAAAGTTCAACTGAAGGTTAAAATCTCAAAATAATCTCAGACTCAATATCATGGACGGCGCTTTGCGTCGTCTTTTTTTTATAGATGTAATATCAAGGTTTTGACATGGGCTTAGAAAACCTTAAAACCCCAATAAGGCTGCTCTCTAATCAATCGCTTAGTTATGCCTCTGAAATTTTTAACTGATATTCCTTATGAAAAATAAGAGCAGCTTATAAAAACTGTATAAAGTTACACAAAACCTAGGTGCTTGAATCTGTTGTTATGAACATAATTAATCCTTGCATTCTTAGTATTTGCATTGGTATGTTACTTCGCTGAGGAGAATTTAAAGGTGTTGGTCTATAAGTCAAATCAAAAGAGGAGACTCAAGAGTTCAGTAAACTGGACTGCTTGTATTCCCCTTGCGGCAATTATCGGTGTTTTTTGGGTGTATGCAGCCACTGCTCAAACTGCTACCCCTACTCCTGAGCCTCTAACTGCTGACAAGGTTCAGGCAAACGTTGCTGCCCTCAAAGTTGGTTTAGATACCCTTTGGGTAGTAATTGCTTCATTTCTAGTATTTTTCATGAATGCAGGCTTTGCTCTGGTGGAGTCTGGATTTTGTCGCCGCAAAAATGCGGTTAACATTCTCACCAAAAACTTAATCGTATTTGCGATCGCTACCATTGCTTACTGGGCGATCGGTTTTGGCTTTATGTATGGCGATAGTAGCGGGAATATGTTTATTGGCTTGAAAGGATTTTTCCTCAATGGCGCAGATAACAGTCCTGCTACTCTTGCGGATTATAAGGGCGACTTTCCTGGACTAAGTTGGACAGGTGTACCTCTAGAAGCTAAGTTCTTGTTCCAGCTAGTATTTGCAGGAACTGCTGCAACGATTGTTTCTGGTGCAGTCGCTGAGCGTATTAAGTTTGTTTCGTTCTTGCTGTTTAGCTTTGTTTTGGTTGGTGTTGCCTATGCGATCACAGGTCATTGGATCTGGGGTGGTGGATGGTTAGCCAACATAGCCAAGGATGCTTCAGGTGCAACTACGGGTAGTTTCTTTGATTTTGCTGGTTCTACAGTCGTTCACTCTGTAGGTGGCTGGGCAGCGCTTATTGGCGCAGCCGTCCTTGGTCCACGCATTGGGCGATACGGCGAAGATGGCAAAAATCGTGCTATCCCTGGACATAATATGGGTCTTGCGACTTTGGGTTGTTTGATTCTATGGTTAGGATGGTTCGGATTCAACCCAGGTTCTACCATGGCAGCTGACGGTCGTTTGATTTCTCACATTGCCTTGACGACTAACATGGGTGCTTCCGCAGGTGGCATTGCTGCAACTATTGTGGCTTGGCTGTATCTTGGTAAGCCTGACCTATCGATGATTGTTAACGGTATTTTGGCTGGATTAGTCTCTGTAACTGCTTCTTGTGCTTGGATCACCCTACCTAGCTCAATTATCATTGGTGCGATCGGTGGCGTAATTGTTGTATTCGCAGTTGGATTCTTTGATGGTCTAAAAATTGACGATCCAGTAGGTGCTACTTCAGTTCACCTAGGTTGTGGTATTTGGGGCACTATGGCTGTCGGTTTATTTGCCGTTGGACAAAAAACTGATATTGGCGGTGGTTACATTTTACAAGCTGGTGCTGGCCCCAAAGCTGGTCTATTCTTCGGCGGTGGCTTTGATCAACTGCTTTATCAATTGATTGGTATTGCTGCTGTTGGTGGTTTTACTGTTGCATTTAGCTTTATCGCTTGGTACGCAATTTCCCTAATTACTGGTGGTATTCGCGTCGATGCTGAAGAAGAATTCAAGGGTCTTGATATCTCTGAACATGGTATGGAAGCATATTCTGGTTTTGCCAAAGAAAGCGAATAGGTTTTTTCAGGATCAAAATAAAAGGTAACCCTTTGGTCTGTCTTTTATTATCCTAATTACGAAAAACAAATAAAAGGCGGCACGATGTGCCGCCTTTTATTTTTGTAAAGTTCATCCTAATTCCGATGGGGTTATCGGGGTATAATGGTGGGGCACAAAAACTAAAAATATACGAAGTTTCGATAGTTGAACCATGACAAACACTTTGACAAATCCTGTAAAAGTATCAAAGGTAGAAGTCCTTAAGCAAAAAAGTAACTTTTTGCGAGGTCCTATCAACACTGAGCTAACTGATGGCAATCCTTTTTTCAGTCAGGATGGCATTCAAATCCTGAAGTTTCATGGTTCCTATCAACAAAAAGAACGCGATTTTGAAAAGAACAAGATTAAAGGCGAAGAAGCGCAATACAGCATGATGTTGCGTACCCGTAGCCCAGGAGGAGTGATTCCTTGGCAGTTGTATTCAGCTCTGGATAAACTATGTGATAAGTATGGCAACCATACTTTGAGAGCTACAACGCGCCAAGGTTTTCAGATTCATGGGATTCTCAAAGAAAATCTGAAGACGGTGATTGCTGATATCACTAGAAATATGGGATCAACGGTAGGCGCTTGTGGCGACATCAACCGTAACGTGATGGCTCCATCGGCTCCCTTTAAAAATAAGCCTGAGTATGCCTATGCTCGCGAATACGCTTTTAAGATTGCGGATTTACTTGCTCCACAAGCTGGAGCCTATTACGATATTTGGCTTGATGGTGAAGTGGCGGTTACTTCTTCCGAGGCTCCAGAAGTAACCGAAGCGAGAAATCGTCAGGGGACGGGGACTGCTAAAACTAATATCAGTGATGTCGAGCCAATTTATGGTGTGCAGTATCTACCACGCAAGTTTAAGATTGCGATCGCTGTTGCTGGTGATAACTCGGTTGATCTCTATACCAACGATTTGGCATTAGTGGTGATTACTAATGATCAAAAAGAGCTAGAAGGCTTTAATGTCTATGTCGGTGGTGGTTTAGGCCGCGCCCACAATAACGATGCAACGATTGTTAGAATGGCTGACAGCATTGGCTTTGTCCCTGTCGCCAAGATTTATGATGTGATTAAGGCGATCGTTTCTTTACAACGGGACTATGGCGATCGCCACAATCGTCGCCATTCTCGCTTCAAGCATATTTTGCATGAGTGGGGCGTGGAAAAATTCAAGCAAGTTTTGCGAGAATATTACCCAACGGAATTAGCGCCTGCGCGAGCCTTACCAGATTTTAAATATCAGGATTATCTGGGCTGGCATGAGCAAGGTGATGGCAAATATTTTGTCGGAGTCTCAATTGAAAATGGTCGGGTAAGCGATCGCGAAGATTTGCAGCTAAAAACGGCTCTAAGCGAGATCTGCGAAAAGTTTCATCATGATTTTGTGCTGACTCCCAATCACAATTTGCTGATTACCGAAATCGCTGCCGATGAAAAAGAAGAAATTCAGAAGATTCTCGATCGCTGTCACGTTCTTGCTCCAGATAAAATTGATTCGCTAGTGCGTTACTCCATGGCTTGTCCCGCTTTCCCCACTTGCGGACTAGCGATCGCTGAGTCAGAACGAGCCTTGCCAAGTGTATTGGCGAGAATTCGGAAGCTATTAGTACGTTTGGGCTTAGATCAGGAAACCTTTGTCACCCGCATGACAGGTTGCCCCAATGGTTGTGCTCGCCCTTACATGGCTGAACTTGCCTTTGTTGGTAGCGCTGTTGATGAATACCAAGTTTGGTTAGGTGGTAGCTTTGACTCAACACGCTTAGCCCAGCCCTATGTACAACGCTTGCATATTAATAATCTGGAGAAAGGTTTAGAGCCGCTATTTGTTTATTTCAAAAATGAACGCACAGATGGCGAAGGGTTTGGTGATTTTTGCGATCGCAAAGGCAATGAAGATTTGCGAAAGTTTGCAGAATCCTATGTATCAGAACTTGACGAAACCGAACCTAAAGGCAAGCGCAAAGATGTTCGTCATCGAGTCACTCTTTCGGCGAAGTCCTATGAGATGCTCAAAAAGGCTGTTGAAGAAAAAGGCGCTTCGATGAAAGATATCGTCGAAACCGCTTTGGAGAAGTATCTGGAATAAGGAGATTTCTTGTAAAAAATCTCCCCTCTTTTAGACATAAATCGGACTTACCCCCTTTAATTCCGCTTTGCAAAGCTCCCATGTACACGCAAGTTTCTCTGTCTACTTTCGATGTGTTAAGCCCCCTAAATCCCCCAATTCTGGGGGACTTTGGACTAGAATTTTCTTGTCCCCCCAGAATTGGGGGCTAGGGGGCGAACAAATGTTGACTTAGCTAGGTTTTATGACTTGTGTGTACACGGTAGTTTTCAAGGGGAGGGCTAGGGTGGGGTAAATTTTAAATCACCTAAGTAGACCTTGGATCAAAATTCAGTTCCATTATTAGCAGCGGCGCGGCGATATCTAGATATCGATCACGCGCCGTTTTATATGCCAGGACATAAACGTGGGCATGGACTTGATCGCGAGTTGATGGCAATTATGGGTGAGAATATGTTTCGCCTAGACTTGCCAGAACTGCCCGATCTCGCAGAACCGATCGCTGAAGCCGAAGCACTAGCTGCCGATGCTTACGGTAGCGATCTCGCATGGTTCCTGACCAATGGCTCTACTTGCGGTGTGCAAGCGATGCTATTGGCAACTTGTCAGCAGGGAGACAAGATTTTAATTGGGCGAAACTGTCACAAAGCGGCGATCGCAGGACTAGTTATTAATGGCGCTACTCCTGTATATTTGCCCACCGACTATCTGCCAGAATTTGATTTGGACTTGGGTGTGAGTCCTACAACCTTAGAATTATTCCTGAACCTGCATTCCGATGCGAAAGCAGTGATGCTAGTTAGCCCCAATTATTTTGGAGTTTGTGGCGAATTGCAAAAAATGGTAACGATCGCTCATTCTTTTAATGTTCCCTTATTAGTTGATGCTGCTCATGGAGCACATTTAGGTTTTCATCCTGATCTACCAAATTCAGCATTGCAAGCAGGAGCCGACCTAGTTGTGCAATCCACGCATAAAGTCGCAGGTAGTCTCACTCAGTCTTCAATTTTGCATCTGCAAGGCGATCTCATTGCAGCCGAACAGGTAGATAGCGCTTTGCAAATATTGCGATCGAGCAGTCCTAGTCTATTGCTTATGATTTCTCTGGATGTGGCGCGGCGACAACTGGCCGTAAATGGCAAAGAACTCTTAGCTTACACATTGGGCTTAGCTAAATCAGCGCGATCGCAATTAAGTCAAATTCCTAATTTACGAACCTTTAGTCAAACAGAAGTTCCTACGCTTGATGATACTCGCCTCACGGTAATGACTGATTGCGAAGGTATTACAGGCTTTGAAGCTGACGAATATTTACATTCTCAACTTGATGTAATGGCAGAAATGCCCACACTTAATCAATTAGTATTCAGTCTCAGCTTTGGCAATACTCAAACTGATATTGATCGGCTAGTGGATGGATTGCAGAGGCTTGTCAAGGAAAAAGGAAAAAGGAAAAAGGAAGAATTAATTACGAATTATGAATTACGAATTACGAATTATCAATCTGGTTTGACTCCGCGTGAGGTGTATTTTGGGAAATGCGATCGCATATCTATTGATAATGCGATTGGCAGAATTAGTGCTGAATCTCTTTGTCCTTATCCTCCAGGGATTCCTCTAGTTTGTATTGGTGAAGAAATCACGTTCGAGGTCGTGGAAATGTTGCAAGCTATTTTGCGATCGGGCGGTGTTATTAATGGGGCAAGCGATGACAGCCTCAAAACAATTTTAGTTGTAAAGTAAACCAAAAAAAGAGAAAGGCGGCGCAAAGCGCCGCCTTTCTCTTTTTTTGGTTTATGTCCTACAATGATGAGACTATTGATCGGTTCCAACGGGTAACAGCCGTTGGAGGAAACGGGGAAAGTTTGGTGTAAACCCAGCGCTGTCCCGCAACTGTGATGAGATGCATCAATCTCTAAGTCAGGATGCCCGCCGATCGCAAAGGGTCTCTTTTAGAGATTCATCAACCTACACTTTTTCATCTGCGAGGTATAGATGATGTTTAGTTTAAAATTTTTAGAAATTTTACAATTGCTCCCGATTGGACAAAAACTGCCCCAAGGCGATCGCATCAAGCAGACAAATAGGAAGTCCAATGCTGCGAGATCATAAAGAACGTCAGGACATCTGCCATTCTTGGCAACCTCAGTTTATTAAAGATAATTTTTTACTAATTGGATATCATGCCCTGAGGGGTGTTGTAACATCAGGGAAAGGGATTACAGTTTGTATTGTCGGGCAACCTGCTGCTGATTTTAAGCCGAGTTTTCACCTTTGGCAATTTAGAACTCAGTTTATAGCAGCGGAATTTGCTGCACCCTATTTACTGGAAATTGGTATCAGTTCAAGACAGATTCCGTCATTAATGCAGGCGATCGCCAACTATGATGCTCAACAAGAGATCATTCTGGCAATGAATATCGATCAACAGATCGAAATTTACTGTCTCCAAAACCTGAAGATTTCTCCCTCAGAATGCTACAAACAAGTATGCGATCGCTGGGATGAATTTATGCCAACAGGGTCACCGCCCGAATCATCACATCGGTTTATTAGAATCTAGAATGGGCTGCATGTTGCGCTGTCCGTCCTAGACATACTGCTAGAGTTATTTACAAGAGTATTTTATTGAGTGGAAAATATAATTAAAAAATCAGACTTTGTTCTTACTCCTTACATGAAGAGCAATGATCTCTGGGCAACCTATCAAATCCTGAATACCGTTGTTCCCTATATTGCTTTATGGTTTTTAGCAGTTAAAGCAGCAGCAGTATCTTTTTGGTTTCTGCCACCGATCATCATTTTGATGACACTATTTTCATTGCGATGCTTCTCTTTAATGCATGACTGCGGACATTATTCACTATTTACTTCCAAAAAAGTAAATAGAGTTATAGGCTTCTTTTTGGGCGTGATTAATGCCATCCCCCAATATCCATGGTCAAGAGGTCATGCTTATCACCACAAAACCAATGGGGATTGGGAACGATACCGTGGTGTCGCAGCATTTCTCTCTACTGAAGAATTCTCTAAGCTTAATGATTCCGATCAAAAGCTTTATGCCGTAATGAGACATCCATTAATGTCTTTTTTGGGAGGCTTTTTCTACCTTGCCATCAGACCAAGATATGCACTAATTGCAGGAAGCTATGATTTTATTGGTCATATATTTTCCAGTTTAAGGAAAGACCCTCGCATGGGTTTAGCCGCGATTATCTCTTCTCACAAATCTAGAAATTGGTATACGGGGGCGGAATTTATAGATTTGCTACTCAATAATATTTGCGTTATCGGTAGTTGGATTTTCCTTAGCTATTTGCTTGGAGCAGGCTTCTTTTTAAGTATTTACTCAATCAGTTTAACTTTTTCGGCAGCAATCTTTATCTGCGTGTTTTTTGTGCAGCACAACTTTGAAGACTCCTATGCTCACAAAACAGAAGGTTGGGACTATCTCCTTGGAGCACTTGATGGTAGCAGTTATTTAGAATTGCCAACAATTTTGAAGTGGTTTTCCGCAGACATCGGTTTTCATAATATCCATCACCTTTCTGAGAGAATCCCTAACTATAATCTCGAAGCTTGTCATAAGGAAAATATTCACCTTCTCTCAAAGGTCAAAACTCTAAGGCTTGGAGATATGCTTGGTTGCGCCAAGTTTGTGTTGTGGGATTCTGAAGCAGGTAAACTAATCTCGATCGCTGAATTTCACAAGTCAAAATCTACAGCTCTAGATATAGAGCAAAGTCTTCTAAATCAAAATAATCTGGAAGAACTACTTGTCAAAAATGTTAAGGCTTAATCTTGATGAATTTATTTGTTACTACGTTGGAAGCTATCTCAGTAGTTGCGATCGCAGGGATCGGCGTTTATCTAGCTACAGCACGTCGCTATCAATCTGCTGATTCTGTTGCTAACTCCTACGATCAATGGACAGAAGATGGCATTTTAGAGTTCTACTGGGGCGAACATATTCATCTAGGTCATTATGGTTCGCCGCCGCGTTCTAAAGACTTCTTGACTGCTAAATCTGATTTTGTTCATGAGATGGTGCGTTGGGGTGGCTTAGATAAGCTGCCTGCTGGAACGACTGTTCTGGATGTCGGCTGTGGTATTGGTGGCAGTAGCCGTATTTTGGCAAAGGACTATGGCTTCTCCGTTACAGGAATTACGATTAGCCCTGAGCAGGTCAAACGTGCTCAAGAGCTAACTCCAAAGGATCTTGATCTGCAATTTCAGGTCGATGACGCGATGGCGATGTCATTCCCTGATGCAAGCTTTGATGTGGTTTGGTCAGTTGAAGCGGGTCCACATATGCCCGATAAAGCTATTTTTGCAAAGGAGTTGATGCGCGTACTCAAGCCCAATGGGTTGCTAGTACTTGCGGATTGGAATCAGCGAGACGATCGCCAAGTGCCTCTCAATATTTGGGAGAAGCCTGTAATGAAGCAACTCCTCGATCAATGGTCACATCCTGAGTTCTCAAGCATTGAAGGATTCTCTGAGCTTTTGGAAGCGACAGGACTTGTCGATGGCAAGGTAACAACTTCTGATTGGACAGCAGAAACTCTTCCTTCATGGCTAGATTCCATCTGGCAAGGTGTAGCGCGGCCAAAGGGATTGATAAGTTTTGGCGTATCTGGATTTATTAAATCTGTAAGGGAAATACCCACAATTTTATTAATGCGTCTAGCTTTTGGGGCAGGACTTTGTCGTTTTGGCATGTTTAAAGCTGTACGATCGCCTGTTAACGCAAAAACTCTTGCTGAAACACTGACTTAATAAAAAAGTTTTTTACTACAGCACAGAGAGCTGTAGTAGCCACTGGTCAGCTAATTCGGGATATGAATTTATAACCCAGACTCAATAAGGGTTTTAGTCATTTATAGTGATTGCTCTTCAAATCCATACGAATCAACGGTTTACAGCTTTATCACGAATTAGCTAACCAGTGCCTAAAAAACATAGGGTCAATTCATGAATTGCCCCTATGTTTTTTAGGCATACATCTAACCCTTCGGGGCTGGAATAATTAGGGATGAAATATTTGAAGCTAGAAATGCAGCCCCAATGCCACAAATTATTAAACCAGCGGATCGTAGATTGGGAGATACTTGTCCAAAATCACCCTTAAGAACTTTCTGACCGATAAAAAATGCAGTACTTGAAATCACCAACTGAATTACGGTGAATCCAGCTAAATATGCGACTAGAGCAGTAGTTTGCGCTCCAAAAATAGCTTCACCATATGCATAGCCATGAAACAAACCTGCTACCGATGACAAACTAATCATCACCAATAAATTAGGGCTGTTCTTGATTGCCAGCAAAATACCAAACAACAAAATTGAAGTAGAAACAATTAGTTCTACTACTGGTAGGCTTGCACCCAACAAATGAATCCCCGCTCCAAGCATTGCCGACAGAACGAAGGCTAGGGGAATAAAGATTCCTTGAGACTTGGTTGCAGCAAATAAACCAATGGTGACTATGAATGCAAGGTGGTCAACCCCAATTACTGGATGAGCCAATCCCGACAAAAAGCCTTCAAAAAAGTTGCTAGGTATTTTGCCGCCCATCGGATGGTGTGCCGAGGCAGGGCTAGCAGCTACTAAAAAGCTAAAACCAAAGGCGATCGCTAATGCCTTAGCCTGAATTGACGCGAAAATTTTAGATAAATTCATGCTCTGTAACTCGCAGATATGGATAATGAAACTATTTCTATCGGACATGCTCACTTCAAGTGGCTTTTGATTTGCAGTTCATGAATTGGAACATTTGGGATTCTAACTCACCTGGTTCCAGAACACCTGACCTGACAACCAGTTTTTCAAGGGTTGTGAGCCAGCATTGGTAATAGTCCCACTCTGGATCATCTAGTTCATGGGTGTCTTCCCATTCCTTGATGGTTTCCATCAGAGTTTGGCGAAACTCCTCCCATTCATAATGACCTTGCTTGGAGAGTGCGATCGCCACACCGAAAGCCATCTTTTCCCAATCCCGATCAAAGTGTAAATGTCCAGATTTTCGTGGCGGGGCTTCTTCGGGCGAACCCATTAAGCTAGTCACCGCAAAGTGTTCAAATTTAGTAAACACAAATTTTTATATCCTTGGCTTTACCTGAACTGTAGCAACACCCATCATGGCTTCTGGAGTGAGCAGAGCAGCAAGCTCTTTTTCGCTCATTCCCTCTGTTCCAGCAGGACGCATGGGTAGTACCCACCAGCGAATTTGTGCGCTACTGTCCCACACCCGCACTTCAACGGAATTATCTAGCTTCATGCCAAACTCAGAGAGCACCACACGGGGTTCACGCACGACTCTAGCTCGGAAGGTCGGATCTTTAAACCAATAAGGTGGTAGCCCCAAGGTTGGCCATGGGTAACAAGAACATAGCGTACAAACAATTACGTTATGAATTTTCGGAGTATTTTCGACAATCCTCATATGCTCCCCTTCCGCGCCAGACATGCCTGCTGGAAAATCCAACTCTTTACAAGCTGCATTGCAATCGGCGACCAGACGTTTTTTGAATTCGGGATCAACCCAAGCGCGAGCAACAAGTTTTGCTCCATTAAAAGGACCCATCTCCGTTTCAAAATATCCCAACACCGTATCGACGGTTTTACCTGTAATTACGCCTTTTTCGATTAAAAGGGATTCTAAGGCTTTGACCTTTGCTGCACTGAAAGTTTCTCGATCGCGACTATATTGGAAATTTGGATAATTAGTCATTGTTTTTCTCCTACAAAGCCTCTTAAAGGGCTTCTATATATACTTCAAAAATATCGTTGTAATACATCATGTTTGGTTCGGTGATTGACTCTGCCCAAAGCTCTTTTGGATCAAAGGCTAGGCTATAAACTGGCATCGGTTCGCCAATGCCATCTGCCGTCGGAAAGAAATAAGCAAAGCCACTTTCATAAACCCGCACAACGGTAGCGACTTTACCCATTAGGTTGCCAGGCAAACGGCTATGGTCAGCCGAGTTTACTTCTTTAATTTTCACCTTACTTCCTAAAGCAAATTTAGGAGGAGCAGAAATTTTTCTCATGGGAGAATCTCCCTCTCGTAGATATTTCACCACTTGCTTGTCAATTTCGGGCTTTCCAGATTTAGGCAGAGGAGCCTTAGCCTTCTCGCTATTCGCCAAAAACTCAGCGGTGCGGGTGTCCAATTCTTCTTGAGTGATGTAGCCCTCTGACACAAAGAAACCAGAAATGCCCCCTAACCATTTCTCGTAATAGCGGAGTCGGAAATATTCAAAGGGATGCATGGCTTCTGTACCCATACGCAGGTGTCCCCAAGTCCAAAAGCTCTTGAAGGTTGTGGGAACCGACTTCATGTCATAAGCAGGTAGTGATGATGGAAGATGATTGCTTAGTGCCATCATCGCTGTGTGAATACCAAAGATTCGTTTTTCCCATGGTTCAACGAAAACTTTGATTTGGGGGGTAATTCGGTCTAGTCCTTCTAGACCACCGAGATGGTGCTGTAGTTTCATAAATTTGTTTGGTTACTCAAATAGAACTCGATCAGGTAAATGGTTAAACACTTGTTAGTACAAGCACTCTAAGCTGTGTAAGCAAGGACTGGTGTTTTAACTTGGTTAAGAGTTTGAGCATCAGGCTCCGCGAAACAACTTAGAAAGCCTGTGCGAAGCTCAGCTTCGTCTAAATTTCTGCCAATGAAAACTAATTCATTACGGCGAGTTTCTCCCAGTCGCCAAGGCTTTCCAGGTCTGCCATCTAGGGTCATGTGAACGCCTTGGCAAACAAATCGCCGAGAGGCATTGTCCACATCTAAGATTCCTTTCAGTCGAAAAATATCGGCTCCTTTTGCCTGTACCGTCTGATAAAGCCAGCGATTGAGTTTGTCGCTGTCTATCGTGCCAGAGTCGGTAATGGCTACAGAGAAAACAGAGTTGTCGTGTTCGTGGGCTTCTTCTTCTAAAAATGCTGGATCAATGCTCAGGGCATTTTGGAGATCAAAAGCCTGTACGCCGAGCAGAGTATCGATGGGGATATCACAGTTTTTGGTGTGGTGGATGGTGGCGATCGCATTCATCCCCCGCACTTTATTCTCTAGAGCTTGGAGAACATCCGACGATACCAAATCTGTTTTGTTCAGCAAAATCACATCGGCAAAGGCGATTTGCTCTTGGGCTTCACTGCTTTCCCAGTGCTCTGAGATGTACTTGGCATCGACCACGGTCACTACGGCATCTAGCTGCGTTTTTGCAAGCATCACCTCATCCATAAAGAAAGATTGGATGACTGGAGCAGGATCGGCTAAGCCTGTTGTTTCGATGACTAAATGATCGAAACCGCCCTCCCTTTCCATCAATTCAGCAATAATGCGAATCAGGTCGCCTCTGACGGTGCAACAGATACAACCATTATTCATTTCAAAAATTTCTTCGTCAGCATTGATCACCAACTGATGATCAATGCCCACTTCGCCAAACTCATTGACAATAACAGCGATCCTTTTGTTGTGTTCCTCGGTAAGGATGCGATTGAGCAGAGTTGTCTTTCCAGCACCCAAATAGCCAGTCAGCACTGTTACGGGAACTTTCTGAATTAAAGCCATAAATTAATGCTTCCTCTTAGAATTATCGAAATTATCGCTTCTTGAAATAACAGTAAGTGGTGAAATTAATTCCTCGCTATACTGTGACAACACGGAACCCAATGGTTCGATTCAATTCTGTTTCAAGATATCCAGAGCGGCTAGCAGAACGGATTTTGCTGGGATTATCCAGCCAGCCGCCACCGCGAACAGTGCGCATTCCAGATTGGTAAGTATTTATCCGAGCCTCGCCGTTAGTGGGCGATCCACGGTAGTCGGAATGCCAAGAATCAGCAGACCATTCCCATACGTTGCCGTGCATATCTTGCAGACCAAAGGCGTTGTGGGAAAACTTACCCACGGGCGTTGTCGATTTCCGATATTCTCCAGCAACCTCGGCATTGTAGGTATAAGTGCCGACGTAATCTGCCATCTCACTGGTGATGGTTTCGCCCGTGTTGAAAGGGGTGTATGTCCCCGCACGGCAAGCGTATTCCCACTGGGCTTCGCTAGGAAGTTGATATTTACGCCCTGTTTTTGCGGTTAGGCGATCGCAAAACTCTACTGCATCTAACCAAGACACACTTTCTACAGGTAAATCACCGCCCCGAAAATGTGCAGGAGAAGGATCAAGCTCTCTCTTAACCTTCGGCAAATCTGCTACTACAGCCCATTGGGACTGGGTAATCGGGTGCTTACTCATATAAAAGGACGGGAGTTGCACACGATGGCGAGGAAATTCATAGTCCGTCATGACAGCCTCTTGTGATACTTCATTCCTTGACGCACCCATCTCAAACTGACCAGAGGCGATCGCAACCATCTCTAGTTTTTCAGCGTTTCCGATTCCGTGATCTGTAAGAAGCTCTGGAAAAAATTTGGCTGTATGTCTTTGCTGTTGATTGATTTGTCCATTTGCATCAAGTGTTGCAACACTAAATGAAAAGGTTTCTAGCTTCAAATCCTGCGATCCAGCCGCTTCACTTAAAGCGGAAGCTATAGCCCGCTCGATATCGGCAAATATCAGCCCGACACTACCCAACCCTGCATATTGAAGAAATTTTCTTCGTTTCACTTTCATCAAATAATTCCTCGACTTTTTTATTTAGTAATAAGTTAATGTCCCTTTCAGGAGATTAATTAAAGTTGGCTAAGATAGAAGATTTAAAAGATCGAAAAAAGCCTTTTGAATACCAAGAAAATCTAAGAACTGTAGTTCAATAAAAGATTTAATTACAAGCTAGATAAAAATATTTTGTTTACTTATAAAATATTTTTATCTAGCAATCTGACAATCGATTTATTGCTTTTTTATAATTGGTATTATTAAAGATCAAATATTCAAGCTATTTTGTATTAATCAGTACATTTGCCTCCTTTAAAAGGCAATAAATAACAGGCAATAAAAACATCATTAAATGTCATGAATAATGTCGTAAATGTTTATTTATTCTGACATTTTTCCTTTGAAGTGACACACTTAGCTGATTGACTGACAAAAGTAAGTAGAAGTTATACAGAGAGTAGCATTGAGGAAAAAAGAGGCGTATGCTGTTTTCAGAACAAAAAGGAGCATAGGACAAATGAGCCAAAATGCCTCACATCTTTGTAATGAACTAATAAAATTCAGGAGTCAATATAGCCCTTGGTCAGATGTGCGTTATTTGGGAGTAATGGCATGGATGATGGTGGGAATGATTGCCACAGGGAGTGTAAATTTAACGAAGTGGCTAAGCCATATCAACACAAAAGCATTGATCGCCCAAAGCAGGCAAAGACAACTATCAAGATGGCTGAACAATCCGCTTATAAACCCCGCAAAGCTATATAGTCCAGTTATCAAAAAGTTAATCGCCAACTGGATAGAGTCAGAAATATATCTGGGTACTGGTCAGTTAAATCGTAATTGACGTATTTGTGTCTTTTTTATCGTTATGCAATGGACGTTTCAGCACCCATCCCAAATTAACTGACCAGTGCCGTAGTAAAAACTCCACAATATATATAAATAATTCTCATTAGAAACATCGTTTTTTTGAAAGTCAGCCGTAGGCTGACTTTCAAAAAAATAATATTTGTATTTCCAATGCCAAAGGCGTTGGAAATACAAATATCGGTTTCATAATGAGAGTAGCTGAATATCTATGCTCAGATATTGCAGAGCAATCACCTGCTATATAATCACTTTGTTAAGCATTGTTTACGAAACAATAAAACAATGCACCCTATAACGAAATTTTTATGGCTAAGTATATCTTTGTGACTGGCGGTGTTGTCTCTAGTATCGGGAAGGGCATCGTTGCCGCAAGTTTGGGACGATTACTTAAATCTAGGGATTATTCGATCGCAATTCTGAAACTCGATCCCTATATCAATGTTGACCCAGGAACGATGAGTCCGTTTCAGCATGGAGAAGTTTTTGTCACCGAAGATGGCGCAGAGACGGATCTAGACTTGGGGCATTATGAGCGCTTTACTGATACCTCGATGTCAAAACTCAGTAATGTCACCACAGGCGCAATTTATCAAGGTGTGATCAATAAAGAACGACGCGGCGACTATCAGGGCGGCACTGTGCAAGTGATCCCACATATTACTAATGAAATTAAAGAACGCATTCATCGCGTGGCAAAAAATGGCAATCCTGATGTTGTGATCGTAGAAATTGGCGGGACGGTAGGCGATATCGAATCACTCCCATTTATCGAAGCAATTCGTCAGTTTCGTAAGGATGTGGGACGGCAAAATGTGGTCTACATGCATGTTACCCTGATGCCTTGGATTGCCTCCGCAGGGGAAATGAAAACCAAGCCCACACAGCACTCGGTTAAGGAATTACAATCAGTGGGGATTCAGCCTGACATTTTAGTATGTCGTAGCGATCGCCCTTTACCGCAAAATATCAAAGATAAAGTCTCAGAATTTTGTAACGTGCTACCCGAATGCGTAATGACAGGACAAGATGTGAAAAGCATCTATGAAGTGCCATTAGCGATGGAGCGTGAAGGCTTAGCTGAGCAAGTACTACGGCTACTGGGTATGCAACAACGTCAACCCGATCTTCGTAGCTGGCAAACCCTTGTCGAGCGTCTATATCGCTCTGAGTATCAAGTAGAAGTTGCAATCGTTGGTAAATATGTACGACTGACTGATGCCTATCTCTCGGTGATCGAAGCCCTAAAGCATGGTGCGATCGCCGTTAATAGCAATGTAAATTTGCGCTGGATCAACTCTGAAGACATTGAAGCATACGGCGCAGAGAAATTCTTAAAGGATGTTCATGCGATCGTTGTCCCTGGTGGATTTGGTCACCGTGGTGTCGATGGTAAAGTTGCCGCCGTGCAATATGCCCGCGATCGCCAAATTCCATTTTTAGGTTTATGTTTAGGAATGCAATGTGCAGTCATTGACTGGGCTAGAAATGTTGGTAAACTTAGCGATGCAAATAGCGCCGAGTTTGCGCCAGACTCCACAAATCCTGTCATTCACCTCTTGCCTGAACAGCAGGATGTCGTTAACCTTGGCGGCACAATGCGTTTGGGGCTATATGCTTGCCGTCTTGCTCCAAATAGCCTAGTTCATGAGCTTTATAATGAGTCAGTGATTTACGAGCGCCATCGTCATCGCTATGAATTTAATAATGCTTATCGATCGCAATTTATTGATTCTGGCTATGTAATTAGCGGTACTTCTCCCGATGGGCGACTAGTGGAAGCGATCGAGCTTCCGAGCCATCCTTATTTTATCGCCACTCAATTCCATCCTGAGTTCCAATCTCGCCCTAGTAGACCTCACCCACTTTTCCAAGGTTTAATTAAGGCAGCCTTGGATTTGCAAAAACAGCGTCTTGCCAATGGCTCTGAGCTAGAGAGTTCTGCAATTCTTGAACAACTGAATGAGCAGCAACAAGAGTTCGCTTCTGCAACATCTGTTTAAAATTTAAAAATTATCTAGATCCCCCCATCCCCCCTTGTAAAGGCTACCGTGTACACACAAGTCTCTCTGTCATCGTTGAAATGTATCTAAGCCCCCTAAATCCCCCAATTCTGGGGGACTTTGAAAGAATTTTATTTTCTTGTTCCCCCAGAATTGGGGGTTAGGGGGCGATTAATTCTTGACTTAACTAGGTTTTATGACTTGTGTGTACACCGTAGCTTGTAAAGGGGGGAGAATCAAATTAATTCTTCCCCCTTTACAAGGGGGATTGAGGGGGATCTCTTAGAACTTCCAACACCAAAAAAGTAATATGGATGCAGCACTCACTTCTCAAGATATTCTGCGCCGCTATGCAAAAGGCGATCGCGACTTTAGTGGGCTCAATCTCAATGGAATCAAACTCAGTGGAGCAAACCTCAGTCGTACGGATTGGCTAGATGTTAATCTCTCAAAAGCCTACCTCAATAGTATAGTTTTGACATTTTCTTGTTTGACAAGGGCAAATATGCGCGGAGCCTTAATGGTTGGAGCAAATCTTTGTGGGGCGAATCTCAATCAAGCGAGCATGAGTAATATCAATCTATCTAATGCTGATTTACATGGAGCTAGTCTGCAAGGAGCGACTCTCTTTGGTGCAAATCTCAGTCTTGCCAATTTGATGGATACTAACTTAATTGACGCAGATATGCGAACGGTTAACTTGAGTGGTGCGAACCTTGTCGGAGCCTGCATGAAAGGCGCAAATCTTAGACAAGAAAGAGCGATCGGCGATCAACATGAAATTGATGCTGGCAAAAAGAAACGCAGCACAGCGAACCTAACGGGTGCAAATCTATCTGGTGCTGACCTGCGTGGTGCAAATCTATCTGGTGCAGATCTACATAAAGCCGACTTGCGCGGCGCAAATCTCCAAGAAGCAACTCTCAGTGGAGCAAACCTTAGTGAAGCGAAATTAAATAATGCCAATCTGCAAGGCGTATTTCTCTCCGAAGCCAATCTAAGTTGTGCGACCCTTTCAGGAGCAATTTTAAATAATGCCAAATTGGAAAGAGCAATTTTAATTGATGCAGATTTGAATGGGGTTTCACTAAGAAGCGCGATTATGGCGGATGTTAAGGCGAGTCGGGTGCAGATGCAAAGTACAGATCTCACGGATGTCAAGTTGACTCGTGCTGATCTCAGTCGAGCTAATCTCAGTGGGGCAATTATGATCCGCGCTAACCTCATCGAAGCCTATCTTGCTCGGACTAACCTAGCCAAGGCAGATTTGACTGACTCAATTCTCAATCGTGCTGAGTTAAGTAGCGCCAATATTGTCGGTGCGATTCTCAAAGGTGCAACGCTTCCCGATGGAAAAGTTCATAAGTAAAATCAGTAAAAGCCTCACAGTGCGAGGCTTTTACTACTTAAGCTTTATTTGCTGATTTAGTCGATTGTGCGAGATATTTTTGCAATTGCTCCATGGCAAGCACCAACTGCGGTGTGGGATCGATCGCTACCAGTCCCTCTCGCATTTTTTGCCAAATCTCGAAATGCAAATGTGGTCCAGTCGCCATACCTGTACTGCCAACCAAACCAATCACATTGCCCTGTTTGACCTCTTGTCCTGGCTTGACTAAAACCTCAGACAAGTGAGCATAACGAGTCTCATGGGTGTCTCCATGAGAAATGACTACGATTAAGCCATAGCCACCGAGCCAACCTGCAATTTCTACACGACCACTAAAGGCCGCGACGACAGGTGTGCCTTCGGGGGCAGCTAAGTCTGTGCCTTGATGAAATCGCACCTGACCTGTGACAGGATGAACGCGAGTCCCAAATAGCGAACTAATCACAGATGGAGAAATTAATGGAAACAGCATCTGCTTGTCACCATTGCTAGGCAAGCTCATCGCGGCAATTTCTTGAGAAGTGAGGCGACGCACTTGCAAGGCGGTTTCACCTGAAGCGGCAGTATAGAGAACATTGCCATTTTGGTAATAGTTTTTTGATCTGTTTTTAGCAGCGATCGCTACTTCAGGATTACAAAGATCGCCATTGCGTTCCAAGAGGCTGCTAGCCTTGAATTTACAACCAGTAGATCGGTTCTCTAGGACAATTTCGACAGGCTGTTCGACGGGCTGAGAGCGCTGAGCTGAGGCTTTTGATGATGGATTCGGTGCAGTCTCAATATTGACTTGGACAGATTCGCGATTCCCTGTACTATTTATAAGTTTGTCTGTTGGAGCAGAGTTGAAGTTACCTTCACTTTTGATCTCTGTCGTTACTGGGGCAGGGGCGATCGCGGGTTGTGGCTGCACCTGAGGTGCTGGTGTCGAAGGTTTTGATACTGCTTCAGGAGAAACGGCAGATTTTGTCGCGGCATATGCTGAGCCAACTAAAAAGTAGTTATTTGTGGAGAGGCAAAGCAGGGTTGCTAACGTAATTGTTGAAAGTGTTGATTTTCGCATAATTTGATTCTACTGATAGCCGACGGAGAAGTTTTGAGGCTGATAGATCGCTTCTTGGGAATTGCCTTCCCATCTTACTACCAGTTCGCCCGTTGGTCTAATGTCGATTATTTTGCCTTGAAGTTCCCGCCCATTAATTGTTTGACGTACATTTTTGTCGCTAAGTAGCTCTAAATATTCCGCCAAAATGCTCAGCATTCCTTCATTATTGCTGCGAGTTTGACCTAGCTGTATGCCTTTTAGTACCACTTCGATCAGTTCATCCATACTTGATAAAGTTGTTGGTAATTCGCCCAGTGCGATCGCGCCTTCAGGAACCTCGTTTGTCCAATTAATACCGATCCCCACTACGGTATAGAGAACTTTACCAGCCTCGATCCTCGTTTCCGTGAGAATTCCTCCCAATTTACGGCGATCGATTAATAGATCATTTAACCACTTCAGCTTTACATTTGCCCCTGTTTCATTCAGCGCTTTGGCTATGCCCCAAGCAGACCAGAGCGTAATTTGATGAGCATTTACTGCTGTCAAATTTGGCTGCAAAATCACTGACATAAATAATCCGCCCAAGTCGGACTGCCAACTGTTACCGCGTTGACCTCGACCTTTAGTTTGACGCTTAGCAACGATCACAGCGCTTGATTGCGCTTCGAGACGATCAAGACGATCAATTAGTCGCCAAGCTTCACTATTAGTTGAATCAATTTCTTCGTAACGAATAATCTGAAAGCTCAAGGTAATTCCTGAATATTAAGAAGCTTTAGTCTCAAAGTATAAAAGATCAACAAACACTGCACCAGCGAGTAACAGCAACTTTTCATCTGCTGTTAATTTCGCATCGGTGAAGCGGATTCTAAAGTTATCAGCATCAGTGAATAGTTCTTTAGATAGCCCTGTCCATTTCTTTTCAATTACCGATACTTCCCTTTCAGCTTTTTTGATGGGGAATGTCCAAATTTTCCATAGTGGCGAAGTCATGCTCATGATCACCCTGCCCCTAGTATCCAAAAATTCAAATTTTTTGTTGAACCATGCAAATCTCTGTTGCAAACTTCCTACAGGGCGATCGCCTGCCCCAAAAACATCAAGGCGCTGAAAAAACCAGCGAAAAGGATGATGAGCGCGAAAAACTTGCTGATTAGCCATATCAGTTCCCACGATATTAAAAACTCGCCAATGTCCTAGAAACTGTCGCATGATCGCATCTAAGAAGCCGAGTTTTGGCTCAGAGCAATACCCAAATTGTTGACCATCATCGGTTTGGATTTGATAACGGTTGCGAGTTTCAAAGCCAAATATTTCTGCTAGTTCAAATTTTTGTTTGACATAAATTGCATTGGCTTGGGCAAGGGTTTGCAGAAAGATACTCATTTTTTTCGGCTAAAACTACTCCTTAGGATATACTACTCCGTTCCCACTAAAGAAATAGATATATAAAATCAAGAAATAGCGGTGCGGGGCAAAGCCCCGCACCGCTATTTCTTGATGGGGAAGGGAGTATGGCATTTTCTAGGCGAATGTATTCAATGTTTGAGCGTCGGGCGATCGTCAATATCACAAAATCAAATATTGCCATTCTCTTCTAATACATTTGGAGAAAGCTATATAAGACATAACTATTATGACCTTGTCATCTTATTGGGTGTATTGCCACATTTTCGGCAGGTGATATTTTGTTTTTTGCTTCTACCAATTTTTTGCTTATGAAATCGTTGTTTCTTACAGTTTTTTTATTAACTCTATTTCATTCGTCCGCTAGCTTTGCGACGGAGCTCCCTAAAGTGAAGAGATTTGAAGACTGGTGTAAAGAGAGGAACTCTTTGCCTTCAGAAACAAAGAAAACTATTGATTATTTATTAGAGGGATCTAGGACGCAAGATTGTCGCTTAGCAGATATTGCTCTTAACGAACGAACCGAACTACTAACCTCTAGTCCCACTCCATCTGATATTAGCGACCTCCGACCGATCGCCAGCTTGACAAATTTACGTCAGCTCAGTTTCTTTAGTCACAAAATCACCGATCTCACCCCCCTAGTGAATCTCAAAAAACTTGAAGCCCTTGCTATTTACAGCGATAATCTTACCGATATTAGCCCCCTTGCTAGCCTAAACAATCTGACGGATCTGAGACTTCTAGGAAAGAACATAACTGATATCCGATCGCTCTCTAGCCTGACCAAGTTAAAGAAATTTACACTGTGGTATAGCTCAATCAAAAATATCGAGAGTTTGAAGAATCTAACTCAATTGAATGAGTTAAGTTTTTTCAACACTAAAATTTCTGATATTAGCTCTTTGGCTAGCCTAAAATCCTTGACTGTCCTTGAATTAACCCACAGCAATGTTACTAATATTCAAGCTTTATCAGGTTTAAGCAACTTGAGAAGGCTGGATCTTGACAGCAATAAAATCACAGATATCAAGCCGATCTCGCGCCTGACTAATCTAGTTTATCTGGATCTAAGAGCCAATCGCATCAGTAATTTAAGTTCGCTATCTAGCTTGAAGAACCTGACTACGCTTAATCTCAATCACAACAAAATTGATGATATTAAACCTTTAGCTGGTCTAACCCAGTTAAGAGGACTGAGCTTGCATAACAATCAAATTGCTAATATCCAACCTTTGGCTAGCTTGAAAAAGCTAGAGCAGCTAATCGTCTCTCAAAATAAAATTAAGAGTCGAGTTTGTCCAGTAATTCCTCAAAGCATCTGTGAGTTTGAAGGCTCTGAGGGAGCAAGACGAATTTTTTAAAATTTAGCTCGATTCAAAAACAAAAAAGAGGGTGAGCGCTATGCGCTCACCCTCTTTTTTAGAATTAACTATTTCGACTCAGTGAAATCAGCATCGATTACATCATCATCGCCACTCGCAGCATCCTTAGTTCCGTCTTCAGGAGCAGCACCAGAAGGGGCTTCGCCGCCTTGTTGATAAACAGAAGAGCTAAGAGCATATAAAGCTTGCTTCAACTCTTCAGTTTGAGCTGCGATCGCTTCATGATCATCTTTGGCGATTACTTCACGCAAGCTCTTGACTAGACCTTCGATCTTCGCCTTGTCTGCCTCAGGAACCTTGTCTCCAAGATCCTTGATTTGCTTCTCAGCTTGGTAAGCTAGAGAGTCAGCTTGATTCTTCGCTTCAATGCGATCGCGCTTCTCTTTGTCAGTAGATGCGTTACGCTCAGCTTCATTAACCATGCGTTCCACTTCATCCTTAGGTAAGGTCGAAGCTCCAGAGATCGAAAGAGTTTGAATCTTCCCAGTACCCTTGTCCTTGGCAGTTACTGACAATAGCCCGTTAGCATCAATGTCAAATACAACTTCGATTTGAGGTACGCCACGAGGAGCAGGAGGAATTCCGTCTAAACGGAAGGTTCCCAAGCTCTTGTTGTCGTTAGACATTTCACGTTCGCCTTGAAGAACATGAATCTCAACATTGCTCTGTCCATCAACCGCAGTCGAGAAGACTTCGGACTTCTTGGTAGGAACAGTGGTGTTACGTGGAATGATTTTGGTCATTACGCCACCCAAGGTTTCAACACCGAGTGATAGAGGAGTTACGTCAAGCAAGAGGATATCTTTGACTTCACCAGCCAATACGCCAGCTTGGACAGCAGCACCGATCGCAACAACTTCATCAGGGTTAACACTTTGGTTAGGATCTTTGCCAAGAATCTTCTTAACAACTTCTTGTACCGCAGGAATACGGGTCGAACCACCAACAAGGACAACTTCATCGATTTTCGACTTGTCGATTTTGGCATCACGGACGGCTTGCTCGACAGGAATACGGCAGCGATCAATTAGATCGGAGCAGAGTTCTTCAAACTTAGCGCGGGTCAAGGTGGTATCTAAGTGTTTAGGACCATCTTGAGTGGCGGTGATGAAGGGTAGATTGATTTCAGTTTGAGTAACACTCGAAAGTTCAATCTTCGCTTTTTCAGCAGCTTCAGTCAAACGTTGTAGTGCTTGCTTATCTTTGCGAAGATCAATGCCTTCTGCGGATTGGAACTGATTAGCAAGGAAGTCTACAATTTTCTTGTCGAAGTCGTCACCACCGAGGTGAGTGTCGCCACTGGTGGACATTACTTCAAACACACCATCGCCAACTTCAAGGATCGATACGTCAAATGTACCGCCGCCAAGGTCAAATACGAGGATGGTTTCATTGGTCTTGCTGTCGAGCCCATAAGCCAATGCTGCTGCGGTTGGCTCATTGATAATACGGAGAACTTCTACGCCTGCGATTTTGCCAGCATCTTTGGTGGCTTGACGTTGCGAGTCATTGAAATATGCAGGAACGGTGATAACCGCTTGTGTGACGGTTTCGCCTAAATATTTGCTAGCGTCGTCAACTAATTTACGCAATACTTGAGCAGAAATTTCTTCGGGTGCAAACTGTTTGCTAACTGCAGGTGCGTCGATCTTGACATTTTCACCTACTTTTAAAACCTTGTATGCAACTTGCTTGGATTCCCCACTAACTTCGTCATAACGTCTGCCGATAAAGCGCTTTACTGAATAAAAGGTGTTGTCAGTGTTCATTACGGCTTGACGCTTAGCAATTTGTCCAACTAAGCGATCGCCATTTTTGGCATAAGCAACAACTGAGGGTGTGGTACGGAAGCCTTCGGCGTTTGCAATCACCGTTGGCTTGCCCCCTTCCATGACGGCGACGACTGAGTTTGTCGTACCTAAGTCGATTCCAACTACTTTAGCCATAAGGCTTCTAACTCCTAAGTTTTATTAATCTTTAGTCTCATACAAGATTAACCACTTTTCCCGATTAGCACATCAGGGGGACTCTACCTAATCTGGTAGGGTTTCCCGTACAATCAACAGCTCTATACCCAAAAAGGGGTGTCTCATACTTGATTACAGCCATCTTTTTCAAAATCAATAAGTAAAGTTAGTGCTATCTAATATTTAATTTGATATTTACTCGATGCAGAAGTTCTAACAAATAATTTAAATTTTTTGACAGCTTAATTAACTTAATTAATTTTTGTTGTCTGGCTGATTAAATTCGTGGGATTGGTGAAAAATCGCATTCATCCTTAATGCTCCTGCAAGCGTGCCTAAACCGTAAATTGCTAGACTCGCCGAAACACTAAAGAATGAAGCTTCAATCCCAAGCGCATAGCTGAGTGGAACCAATAAAAATGTTTTTTGGACAGAGCGGACTAGCCTTCGATCAAGACTTTTATCAATTAAACGATTTTTTCGTGTTACATATTCCCAATCTAAATATTGAATTACTCCAGTAACAAAGAGATTAATGCCATAAAAAGCAGTTGCTGAACGATGAGAAAGATTCTCTCCTAACAATGATGCTGAAAAAGGAATTAATGAAATTGACATCAAAAATAATAGGTTGAGCCAAATATGAGCACGATCTGATCGTGAAATATAATGCGATACCATTTGATGCTCAAACCAAAGTAGCCCCAAGATCATAAAACTAAGAAAGTAAGTAAAAAACTTAGGGATAAGTGCAATTAGCTCCTGAGTCAATTCGACATCTGACTCCACATGAAATGTTTTGATATCTAGTACTAACAGCGTTAATGCGATCGCGAAAAAGGCATCGACTAAAGCATCAATACGGTGATTGCTAATGTCAGCACTTCCATTTTCTGAAGGAGTTGTATTCCTTGAGCCTTTGAATAGATTGACAAAATGGAATGAGGGAAAACGCATTTTTTATCACTAGGGGTTATACCAATTCTCGAAAGTGTGGCTATACTTTCGAGAATTAAAAATTAAACTCAGTCAGTTTTTTGCTCAAAATGGCGTTGCCTCTTTGAATATTAGTGTTATTTCCGACCAAACCATTTAGCCGCGATCGCACCCAACGCAGCTCCCACGAGAGGATTACTCAAGAATTTTACAAGTGCAGGTTGAATTGCTAAAACTTCTTGAAAAATATTAGGATGAGAATGATAAGCAAAACCAGCCAATTTAGCAACATCATCGGGAGTCATACGGCTAGGATTATGGCTAGACAATCCTAACTGCTGTTCAAGAGCACGCTCACTCAGACCACGCTTTTTCAGGTGTTTGAAGAATTCTCTAGCTACGTCGTCTCGTTGGTTGGGTTGAATCTCTGCTACTGCCTTTTGTAATTCTGGCTCCATTTCTGCTGAAGTAATCCGATCTTTCTGAAAGAGATCGCTAAATAAATTACGACGTTCTTCTCGGGAAGATCTTTGGGCAAAATCATCAAAGTTTTGATGATTTTCTGACTCTTCAGGGAGAATTTCTTTGTTTCCCTCTGCCAAATCTTTCATGACTTGGTTTTTATATTCATCACTAGTATTTGGCATAGTTATTATGTTAATAAACGATTCAAAAGAGCTAATACCAATCCTCAAAATGGCAACGCCATTTTGAGGATTTAAAAACCTCGCTAAGTCTTAACTCATGTTACGCAGAAGCCTAAAAAGGTTTCAGAGACTGCCATTCCAAGTGAGATTGCTGCAAAGCCTTGATATATAATTTGGATTTGAGAGCGAAGTGATTGAGCTTAGAATTAAGT
>JBIKYZ010000361.1:0-4407 GCA_044354985.1 Pseudanabaena sp.
GCAAATACTACTATCTTAGTACTCCTAAATCATTAGTGCTTCGATTTCTCATGCCCAATATTTGGGCATCTCTTAATGTGCCGTTCATCCATTTTTTGCTTCAATTTTTTCCAAACTCCAATTATGTTGCACGAGGATTAATTGGCATTGCCGATAAAGTCAAACCTTCGTCCCAAATAGTGGTTAGGGATTTGCAACGCATGAAAATCGAAGTGGTAATGTTGACAGGTGATAATCAAGCTACAGCAGAGGCGATCGCCCGTGAAGTCGGTATTAAGCGAGTCTTTGCTCAAGTTCGTCCCGACCAAAAGGTGGCAAAAATCAGGGAGTTACAAGCCGAAGGAAAAATCGTAGCGATGGTGGGTGATGGCATCAATGATGCTCCTGCGTTAGCACAGGCAAATGTCGGTATTGCGATTGGTACTGGAACTGATGTCGCGATCGCAGCTAGTGACATTACGCTTATATCAGGTGATTTGCAAGGGATTGTCACTGCAATTCAACTCAGTCACGCCACGATTCGGAATATTCAACAAAATCTTTTCTTTGCTTTTATCTATAACGTTTTAGGCATTCCCATCGCCGCAGGGATTCTCTTCCCATTCTTTGGCTGGCTACTTAGTCCGATCATTGCAGGTGGAGCGATGGCATTTAGTTCCGTCTCTGTGGTTACTAATGCCTTGCGCCTCAGAGGTTTCCGTCCTAGTTCTATTAATTAGAGAATACAACTATGCAAAAAACAAAATTTATCAATCTCATCGTTAGCTTCAGTCTTGTAGGTGCGATCGCCTCCAGTGTATCGGCGGCAGAAATGACAGAAGATCATTCTAAGCGATCACCCCAATTTCAACGCATCGAACAACCTCTTGCACTTAAAATCGGTCTAACTGTAGGTGGGCTAGCTCTAATTAGCGCTCAACTATGGTGGTTCCTCTTCAGTAAGCCCAAATCTCAACAAGCAGAGACGAGTGATGGTATACAGGAAGTTAGCATTACTGTAGATGGTGGTTACATTCCAGCAATAGTGACAGTGAAACGTGGACTACCTGTGCGCTTAAAGTTCATGCGTCGCGATCCTAGTAGCTGTTTGGACAAGGTTCTATTTCCTGACTTTCACATCGCTCAAGATTTGGGTCTAAATGTAACCACACCTGTTGAGTTTACACCTCAAACTGTTGGAAACTATCAATTCTCATGCGGAATGAATATGTTTCATGGAGCAATCAAGGTGGAAGAGTAATACCAATCGTCAAACTGGCTTTGCCAGTTTGACGATTGGTATTACTCTTCACTGGGCTTAGCAATTTCAAACTTAGTGCGTGGCAAAGCCGCCACGATCGCATCGAGAACTTTACTCACAGGAATAATCTCCATTCCATAGTCCTGCATCACTTGCATACTCGGAATGATTGCGCGTTTAAACCCTAACTTCGCCGCTTCTTTTAGACGCAAATCTAGCTGCGATACTGGGCGCACCTGTCCACCAAGACCCACTTCACCAATCATCACCGTGCGCGGATCGACCGTGCGATCGCGAAAACTTGCCGCCACTGCGATCGCTACACCAAGATCCACCGCAGGTTCCGCCACATTCAATCCACCTGCCGCCGCGACATAAGCATCAAGTTTCGATAAGGGAATCCCAATTCGCTTTTCGAGAACCGCCAGAATTTGTAGAAATCGATTTGTCTCAATCCCAGTTGTCGTGCGGCGTGGCGAAGAATAACTGGTGGGACTAACGAGGGCTTGTAACTCCACGACAATCGGGCGCGTTCCCTCACAGGCGACAATTGTGGCGGTTCCGGGAACAGATTCATCACGATTGCCGAGAAATAATTCAGATGGATTAGAAACCTCACGCAAACCGCGATCGATCATTTCAAAAACGCCGATTTCCTGCGTTGCACCGAAGCGATTTTTGACCGATCGCAATAATCTGTGAGTTGCAAAGCGATCGCCTTCAAAATAGAGAACCGTATCAACCATATGTTCTAACACTTTTGGCCCCGCGATCGATCCTTCCTTAGTCACGTGACCAACGATAAATAGCGATATATTTTCCCGCTTAGCAACACGCATCAGCGCCGCCGTACATTCCCGCACTTGTGAAACAGAACCAGGGGCAGCATTCAAATTAGAGAAGTAGAGAGCTTGAATACTATCAATCACGGCAACTTTAGGACGCAATGATTGCAGTTCTCTGAGAACTGTTTCTAAATCAGTTTCCGCTAATAAATAGAGATCGTCAGAATTTTCTTCTAGGATTCCTAACCTTTGCGATCGCAGTTTTACCTGTTGCGCTGACTCCTCGGCACAGACATAGAGCGTAGGATAGCGGCTCATCAATTTTTGCGCCATGCCCAATAACAGCGTACTTTTGCCAATCCCTGGTTCACCACCAATCAGTACAAGGGAACCAGCGACAATGCCACCACCTAAGACGCGATCGAGTTCTTCATAACCAGAAGGCGATCGCGCTTGGTCATTGTCCGTAATTTGCGAGAGGGTTAAGGATTCTCTAGGTTTGGCTTTGCCCGTAGATTTTGCTGTACCGAGATGCGAGAATGTCGCGATCGCATTGGTATTTGTGGATATGACAGGTATTAATTCCTCTTGCAAAGTTCCCCAACTGGAGCAAGCGGGACATTTTCCATACATCTGCGGGAAGTCTTCACCGCAGTTATTACATACATATCGAGATTTTGCTTTTGCCATTATCTAAATATATAACAAACTAAACTGATACGCCTGTTTAAGACTATCGCATCGAACAAATTCTAATTTCGATTCACTGCATGACCCACCGACGAAGGAAAATGTTGGATTTAAAGATTCTTAAAACTCAAATTAATTTTTCTTCATATATCTTTTCAAGTTAGTCTTTCCTCCATTACAATAACTGCGATCATGGATGTAGTTTCCCACAACGATCAGCTTTCCAATCACTCCGTGTAAGCAAATATACTAGTACAAAATAACTGAATGAAACGAGTAGCATTGCCCCTATCGATTTTGTTTGGGGTTACATTAGCTGTCACCACACAGTCATCTGCCCAATCACCAAACTATACCCTTCAACTGAAGGCAAACTCTGATAAATGTCTTCAAAAGATGAATCCCGATTGGGAGAATGGAAATCCGATTCATCTTTGGGATTGTTGCGTAGATCAGAACAATGAATCTTGGGTTTATAATGCTCAAACAGGACAGATTCGAGCCAAAGCAAATCCTGATAAATGCATCCAAAAGATGAATCCCGATTGGGAGAATGGAAATCCGATTCATCTTTGGGATTGTGGTGTAGATAAGAACAATGAATCTTGGGTTTATAATGCTCAAACAGGGCAGATTCGAGCCAAAGCAAATCCTGATAAATGCATCCAAAAGATGAATCCCGATTGGGAGAATGGAAATCCGATTCATCTTTGGGATTGTGGTGTAGACAAGAAAAATGAATCTTGGAAAAAGACTATCTTTGCTGTTGATTCCTCTACAAATAACGCCAATAATCCTTCCCCAGCAAAGACTGTTCCAGTCGCACCAGTTTCTGCCAATGATGACTCTGGAAGTACTTGCAGTGGGGCAAATCAATTAACTAGCGCCGAAATCCAAGAGATTTTGCGGGTTCATAATGCAGCACGCGCTGAGGTCAATGTTCCCCCTCTCAAGTGGAACTGCAAACTGGCTGATTTTGCTCAGGATTGGGTCAATAGAGATGCATGGGGACATAGTTCTTCAGCAGATCGCCAAAAGATAATCATGGGCAGCTATTCGGGTGAAAATTTAGCTGGTGCTGCTCCCTCAAGTAACAATATCGCTACTACTGGTCCAACTGGTTGGTGGGAAGAAAAAGCATTCTGGAACAGTGCGTCAGCAAGTTGTCAGGCAGGTAAGGTCTGTGGTCACTATACTCAGATGGTTTGGCGCGATACAACTGAGGTTGGCTGTGGCTTAAATCGCAAGTCCAGTGTCATGGGCGGCGAATGGGCACAAAATTCAGTCTATTTATCTTGTGTCTACAATCCCGGTGGAAATATAGGCGGGGAAAAGCCATTCTAAAAAGTTGTACATTTGGCGCTCTGCGAAACACTCAGTAGATTAGCAATTGGTTCGTTTCTTAAAGCGTCTTCTGCTATAGGATTTTTCAAATGAGCATATGCTCATTTGAAAAATCAAAAACCCTATCCAATGCTTTTTTGTCTTTAGTGGATTGTAAGCTTTTACAGCAAATACCGATCAAACGCGCCACAAGTCTAGTAATCTAAAGCATCACTAAAATCAAACAAAATATGTCAGCATATTCGCTTGATTTACGGCACAAGATATTAAGTGCATGGCAAAACAAAGAAAATACTCAGAGGGGTTTAGCTAAACGATTTAAAGTTAGCTTGTCGTTTGTACGAGATT
>JBIKYZ010000360.1:0-4407 GCA_044354985.1 Pseudanabaena sp.
AGGGTAGAAAGGTTATGGATGGTTTCAAAGAAAATCTACCTATTGTTTTTGATGAATATCTTCCTAAATGGAACTATAGAGCCATTCCTCAAAATGCATAAGTTATTTATTTTTCATTCCTTACCAAGCTCGTCAGTACGATAAATTCCCACAGGTGTAGCTTTTGTCAGCGAGACAAACCTTTGTTTATTCTGGTTTAACTCCGCTTCGTAGGATTTTCTGAAAAGCTGAGATGAGGAATGTATCTCTTGCCATAGGCTTTCGATAGTGACAAGTCCCATTAGCCGATCGCTATCATCCAAGATCGGCAAATGGCGAATATATTTCTGTTGCATCATCTCTATCAATGAGGTTAAATCCACACATTCAGTTTCCTGAATTGCGATCACAGGCGAAGTCATTACCGCTTGCATGGTCAAATTTTCTAGAGATCGCTTCTGGGCAATAAGACGCACCACATCATGTTCCGTGAGAATACCAAGGACTTTTTCTCCTTCAACCACCAACACACAGCTTGCTCGAATCTTTGCGAACATACCACTATCACGACTCTCGCTCATCAGGGCAATCACCTCTATGACTGAAGCTTCAGCCTTAACGACTAGTGGGTTATGGACTATTGCTGACCCCAGATCATCCACACAGAAGATGTTTACATCAGTAGACATAAAAATTGCGCAATTAAAAAAACACGCAAAAGTCATAAATTACTTCTTATTTTACCCCCTATACCCTTATTCAAACGAAAAAACAAAGAATTATTTTTTATTATTTACATAATTTCAAAAGGCTTTGAATCGTAGTTACTAGTTGCTTTAGTTTCAAAGGCTTACTTACATATTCATTGGCTCCTGCCGCAAGACAGCGATCGCGATCGCCTGACATAGCTAATGCTGTCATCGCAATAATTGGAATATCAACCAAGTTAGGATCAAGACGAATTTGTCTAGTCGCCTCTATGCCATCCATGGTAGGCATTTGAATATCCATCAAAATTATGTCAGGTTGATGAGCTTTGGCGATCGCGATCGCCTCCTGACCATTCTTTGCTAGCAAAACGCGATAGTGCTTAGCTTCTAGATAGCTCACAGTGGTAATAATATTAGCTTCGTTATCTTCTACTAGCAAAATGAGTGGGGATTGAATATCGTTCTTGTTAGTGATTGGAGCATCCAATGATTGAGTGGTCTTAGGTCGGTTACTGACGACTATTTCAGAAGAACAATCATGGGGTAGATCGACTGTAAAACAGCTCCCCACACCTAATTCACTAGTTAGCCCCACTCGACCACCATGCAGTTCGACGATGCGCTTCACGAGGGCTAGCCCTAGTCCTGTTCCTTCATATTGTCGATTTAAAGCACTATCAATCTGGATAAAGGGCTGAAATAATTTCTTGATATTTTCTGGTGAAATGCCGATCCCCGTATCGCTCACAGAAATTCGTAAGTATTGCTGTGAAGGGCGATCGCCCGTAGCTAAATCAGGAGGTAACTCAGGAGGCGACTGTGTAACTTCTAGATTAATTCGCCCTCCTTTTGGGGTGAACTTGACTGCATTATTCAGCAGATTAATCAAAACTTGACGCATACGACGTTCATCAACCAGCAAGCTAGGGAGATTTAGTGGAATTTGTGTATTAAGCTGAATACCTTTTTGCAAAGCTTGCTGTTTGATAAATGCCATGCTCGATTGGCAGAGAAGATTAATTGATGTATATGTACATTCCAATTCGAGCTGTCCTGCTTCAATTTTTGCCAAATCGAGGATATCGTTGATCAACTCCAATAGGTGAGAGCCACTACGTTCAACAGTATTCAAGGCTTGAAGTTGTCGCTCGTTCAGATCGCCATATACCTGCTCCTGTAAGCCTTCGGTCATACCCAAGATCGCATTAAGAGGCGTGCGAAGTTCGTGGCTCATATTGGCAAGAAATTCATCCTTCAGTCTTGTCGAGCGGAGTAGCTCTTCGTTGGTCTGTTGGAGATCTGCTGTGCGTTTTTTGACTTTGTTTTCTAGAGATTGATTGAGTTGGAGTAGTTGTAGCTCAGCTTGCTTACGCACAGTGATATCGCGACAAATAGCAAATTGGACAGTTTCACCAGCCCAATCCACACTACTAGCACTAATTTCCACAGTACAGAGCGAACCATCTTTCCGACGATGAGAAGTTTCAAACTTCACCCTTTTATCTTGACTAAACTCCTCAACTCCTCTGTTAAGCTCTTCTTCTGTCCATCTAGCATCAATATCATAGATGCTCAATCTCATTATTTCATCGATCTGATAACCTAACATGTCTGCAAAGCTCTGGTTAACCTCGATCACCTTGCCTTGGAGATCTAAAACAAACAAGCCATCAAGCGAAGTGTTGAAAAGCATCTTACTACGACTCAACTCTCTTGCCAGAGATGCTTCGGCTCGTTTGCGATCGCTAATATCGCGAATCATAAATAGAACTTCATCTTCATTAATTTTGATCACTCTAACTTCCTCATCATAGAAGCGATCGCCATCTTGAATTTTATGCTCATAGAATTGCAATTCACCCGTTTGCAATGCTTTTTGTAGATAGCTAATATGTCTTTCCGCGATATCTGCGGGTAATATTTCCAGCATCGATCTCCCAGTGGAATTGACATTTTGCAACGCCATCGCAAAATCCTTGGGTTGGGTGATAAACTCCCGATAAACCAAGTCTCTACCAACACGAAACATTAATTCAGGAATCATCGATAAGATAGCCCTACTTTTGGCTTCACTGGCAGCTAGGGCCATTTCAGCTTGTTGGCGATCGCGCTGGGCAAAATGCTGTTCGCTAATATCTCGTACCAACAATAAAACCTCATCTTCACTATAAGGAACAATTCGCACCTCCTCGATTTGGTCTTTTCCATTAATACAGAGAGTTTGTTCGTATATCTGGATAGAATTAGTTTGCAACGTCAGTTGAATATATTCCATCCGTTGTTGGACTAAATCAGGAGGAAGTGTCTCAGACAAATTGGTTCCCACGAGATCAGCCGCAACCCCCAAAACAGGAAAGCTAGGACTGGCAATAAATTCTGAATAAAGGCCTTCCCGATTTATGCGAATGATCATATCGGGCAGAGCACTAAGTATGGCGTGTTGATGGGCTTCACTCTTGAGCAATCTAGCTTCTGATTGCTGACGCTCAACTAGTTGATCTTGCAATTTTTGCTTAGCTTGAGCTTGCTCAATGGAGATCGCATAGCTAATATACCGAATAAACAAAGCCGCGATCGCGACTGACATGAGAAAACTAGTGATACTTATTTGTAGGCGAAGTACTTTAGCTTGACTAAGTTCATTGTCAGCTTCTTTTTCATGTTTATAGATAGTTTGGACAAAGGGCGCTAGGCGATCGGGAAACTCAATAAAACGTAGAAAATTTTTACTCCTAAAAAAATTAACTAGCTGGGATTCCGCTTCTGCGAGAGTTTTCGGTGATGCAGTCAGTTGATCTAATCGCGCAATCAGGGCTTGAGATTCTTGCTTAAATTCCCTCAAAAAAACTTCATGTTCTTTTAGTAAGGGTTCTAGCCCTTCAATCTTGGATAACTTCCCTGAAGCAATATGAGTTTCCAAAAGGGTTAAGGTTGTTTGAATGGATTCTAGAAATTTGGCACTCTCGCGCCGAAAATCTTGTGGATCCTTTAAATAGGAAGATAATTGTTTGGCAGGACGATTATATAAAATATCTAATTGAATGACATCTAGCGATTGATGCTCTTGCGATATAGTTTGGTTCTTTTGTAATATTTCTTGATGATAATAATTTCCCAGCAGCAAACCAGTTGCAGTACCTAATGAGGTAATACATAGAGCGATCGCATATCCATAAACTATTTTGTTGCTTAAAAACATTGGGTATAAAAGTTTATGATTAAAGCTGCTGGGTAATTTTAACCAACTGCTTAAGTTTAGCTGGTTTCATCAAATAGTCGTTAGCCGATTGAAAATATAAAAAAACACAAAAAGATAAAGGTATTGCTTCGCAATACCTTTATCTTTTTGTGTTTTTTACTTTTAGAACGGGTTCGACGGGGCTCGAACCCGCAACTTCCGCCGTGACAGGGCGGTGCTCTAACCAATTGAACTACGAACCCAAATTTTTGCTCTTAAATTTAATTTTAAAGATTGCTAATGACAAGGTGACTTGCAGCTCGTTTTTTGCGTTTCTTTATTTAAGCGCTCCTCATTATGTAGATTTACAAGATGTTTGTCAATACTCTAAGCATATTTTTTTGAAAATTTTTGGTAGTGTTTCAGATTTGTTGTAAGATAAAAGACTGAGATTTGCAATAGACCAAGAAAAAAGCATGGTATTAGAAGCAGTTGAATGTCCAACCTGTGGAGGAGTAGATATTCATAGACATGGACAAA
>JBIKYZ010000122.1:0-14643 GCA_044354985.1 Pseudanabaena sp.
ATAGCCATTCATAGCACGCTTGCTCATCTAGCAATTGGGTTAGGGGAAATTTGATCATCTTAATCTCTGAAAATTCAAAACGACTTACTCCTATTTTGCCATTTCACCTATTTACCCAGATGAGCCGTCATCTTTTTGATTCCATAAAGCTTCTCCGTTAATATTGCTATGAATACGATTCTTAAACCAGTCAATGTGATCTAGTAGATGTTCTTTCCGACTTGCATGAACAATCGTTATTTTTTTATCATCTTCATCAATAGAGATAATATCTAAATCTAAATAACTACAATCCCAAAAAGCTGCTGAGTTTACACTCACTGAAATCGTATCAAGAAGATACGCTATCCCAAGTCCAATAGCTAATTTACCTTGATAGCGAAATTCACAGGATGCAATATTATTCTCAACTGAATAGACTTCAGCAGACTCTAAAATATCTTCAGAAAAAGGAGATTTTGTGGCAAGGGATTTAATAAATCGTCGCTCTTCACGATCAACCTTATTGTCATTCAACCATTGACGCAGAGAATAGTCAGATGCCAACAAAGTGGAGTAAAAATCGTATTGGGATCGAAGAATAGACTGACTTTTAGTTTGAGCATTTATAGCTCTTACTGTTTGGACTAGATTAGCCATCCATTGCCGAGCAACTAATTGATCAGAGGCAGAAGTTTCTAGAGACAACTCATTTAAAACAATATCTAAAGCCATATTTTACCCCTGAGCAGGCTCTAACAAAGCATCTAAGCTTTTGTCCCATTCATCAAAAAAGCCATCTGGCCATTGATCAATTCGACCATTTCGATCAATTCGAGGTGAAGAGACTTGGGTAGAGGCTTGATCATTCTGCTCAAAGCGTTGAAAGAAATGTAAACAAACATCCTCTGGTTTGATTTTGCCTCCATGCACTGCAAGCCGAACGCCATTTAGCACATGATCGCTGTGGGTTTCTAGGACAACTTGCACACCACAATTAGCAGCCAGAGCCAATAAGTTTCCCATCATTGCTTGTCCTTGAGGGTGAAGATGCGCCTCTGGATTTTCGATAAGGAGGAATGTACCTACTGGTGCGGATAATATAGCGATAAGGATTGGCAATGTATAGGTAATCCCAAAGCCGACATTGGTTGCTCGATAGGGATTGCTCAGTCCATAGGAATATTGCAAACTGACTAAACCCATATCAGGACTTAATTTTCTTTCAATCCTTGTCCCCGGACTTACTTCGCCCATCCAAGCTCTGACCTGTTCAATTAAGCTCTGGGATTCAGCTTTTGGGTGACTAAGGGCAATGTTGGGGATATTCTCATCTCTATAAACTGACAAAAAATGTGCTGCATATTCTCCTCTAGTACCGATTTGTCTAAGTTGCCGCACTTGAAATTCTGAGGTTTCAAAAAATGGGCGGGGACCAATTCTCTCTGCGGTAAGGTATTGAAAAGAGTTATTAAATAGGCTCGTATTATAAATTTCAGGGTCAGTAGGTTTTGAGTTTAAGCTCAAAACATCAACTACTCTATCGTAATTAAATAACCATTCACCCGCTTTGCCATCTCTCCAATTAACTTTAAAGCCAATTTGATCTTCTACTGCACCTTCAAATAGTGCATCTTGTGCAGTACCAATAGCAACTAAATCACCATTAAGGGCTAAGCCAGAATTAGGAAGAAGTCCTTGGTAATATGATTGGCGTAATAGCAATAAAGACTGTATAAAAGAAGATTTTCCAGAACTATTCAGCCCTGTCAAAAGTGTTATATTTCCTAGTTTTAAGATCTGTTTTCCAAAACATTTAAAATTAGTTAATTCTACAATATCAATCATGTTCAATTCATAGTATACAAGGTAAATTTTGATTCTATTTATTATACAAAACTTTATCAATTAATTCTTTGATTTTACTGAAACGATATTTTACTCTTCCTATAGATCCTGTCCCCCCAGAGATAGAATCAATAAAGCTTCGATCTCCATTCAATTTAATAAATTCATCTATAAGAGTATCTTTTTTAGTTTTTAATATTTCAATTTGTTCATAACTTAAAGAACTCAGATTTACAGCCCAAGACTCAAAAAGAGCCTTATTAAAAGGCATTTTTCTAGCATTTCTATCTGAACGTTTACGAAATGCTTCGTTATCAAAGATATCTATTGCCGCAGACATTGACTTCAGGAAATCACGTTCAAGCTCATCAAGATCGATTGGTGACATCTTATTCATTGCCTTCATAGCATTGTTTAGAAATGTGTCAAGATCGGTAGCTCCATCAGGAGTATCATCTATGGCTCCATACTTTGAAAAAGGAGTGATCTTAAATGCTAAAAATCTCAAAACTATCTCACGGGCTGCCATCCTCTCATCTCGAACAGAATTTGCTGTAGCTTTTTTAAATTTTTCTGTTTTTGCAAGTTTTTTAAGAAATTTTGTTGACACTCCTTGATTGATTGCATGACGAATTTCTTGGGCTGATAATGGTAGCCCACCAGTATTAATTCGCTTGAAGATGTTGAATTTTAATTTTTCTGGAGTTCCTTTTTCGATTAAATACATGGTGATTTGTGTTTCACCAATTCTGCGCTGATAATTTCTTGGTATTTCGTCATAAGACTTGCCATTAAGCTGAGTAAGAAATTCTAAATTAGATAATTTAAATATATCTTTATCTCTTTGATCAGGATCATTACTATCATCTATACCCAAAACAAAATGTTTAATAGTCATTAAGCGTTGTTGACCATCTATAACTTTCCATTTATCTTCATCTGTTGCATCTATATAAAATGCTGGCAGTGGTATGCGAATAAGCATTGATTCAATTAAACGGCTTTTTGCGGTATGATTCCAAATATTAGAATCACGCTGAAAGTCAGGAGAAAGTTCAATTTCTTGATATCTAATTCTATTAAGAACTAAATCAATAGTTATTTGTCTTGCATCAATTTTAATTTTAGTGGGATCAAACGGCTCAATAATTTCTTGCTCTAGTTCTTTTTCTATTTCAATATCTAAAATTTCATTCTCAAAAATCTGGTTTTGTTTGTAACTATCAATATTTTCTTGCTGTTGATTTTTGATTGTACTCATGGCAATTACTCCTCATTACAAATCATAACTTACTAGATTTAATATACTATTACATTAGACTCAGAATAGAGATTTGATATGATTATAAATTAAACTGAAAAGCAATTTTTAGGCATATAAAAATATTGCTTAGTATTAACTAGTATTGAACGCATATTCAATCTTAAACATCATAACCGAAAAATGAAAGGTAAAGTCTTTATAGTTGGGGCGGGAATTGGGGGCGCGGAGTTTTTGACGGTTCGCGCTAGGGATTTGATTAGCGTTGCGGAGGTGATTATTAGTGATGCGTTGGTCGATCGCACTTTATTAGATCTTGCGCCAGAAAACTGCGATCGCATTATTGCTGGTAAACGTGGCGGACAGGAAAGCATCAAGCAAGCCGGAATCAATCAAATGTTGGTGGAATATTGCTTGCAAGGTAAGCGCGTGGTGAGGCTCAAGAGTGGCGATCCTTGGATATTTGGGCGATCGCTGCCTGAGATACTTGCCCTGCAAGCAGCAAATTGTGAATGGGAAGTTGTTGCTGGAATTTCTAGTGCGATCGCTGCACCGATGTTGGCTGGGATACCGCTTACGGAAGTGGAAGCAAGTTCTTGTTTTGCGGTAATGACAGGACATGATTTGGATCGATTGCCTTGGGAAGCGATCGCCCAAATTCCAACATTGGTAATTTTGATGGGGACAAATAATCTGGCAAGCTTGTTAGAGAAATTACAAGCGGGAAAATCTGCGGATACAAAAATTGCGATCGTGCGTTGGTGTGGGAGAGTCGAGCAACAAGTATGGACTGGAACTCTGAAGGATATTCAATCAAAACTACCTGAAGGATCGCTATCACCGTCAGTAATTATTATTGGTGAAGTCGTAAAGTTTCATGAGCAATTGTCGCGTCAGTACGGTCAATCGTTGGAAAATTTTGAGCAAAGTGTAGATCTCGAAAAGGAAAAACTAGCGTTGCAAGGCAAAACGATTTTAGTGACAAGGGCGGCAGGTCAAGCAAGCCAATTTACGAACTTATTGACCAGTCAAGGTGCAAAGGTAATCGAGATGCCAACTTTGGCAATTTTGCCACCGACTAGTTGGGACATGCTCGATCAGGCGATCGCCAATCTTACTAAATACGATTGGCTAATTTTGACCTCAGCAAATGCCGTTGAGAGCTTTTTTGGGCGCTTGCGAGAGACTGGCAAAGATAGCCGTGCTTTGCATTCACTAAAAGTTGCAGTAGTCGGGCGCAAGACAGCAGAAGTTTTAGCAAATTATGGGATTGCCCCAGATTTAGTCCCGATGGACTTTGTTGCCGATGCTCTGGTGGATGCCTTTCTTGCCATTCCCGATCATGTTTTAACTGACAAAAAAATGTTGTTTCCGCGAGTGGAGTCGGGCGGACGGGAGATTTTGGTAGAGCAGTTGCAGCAACATGGCGCAATTATTGATGCTATTCCAGCCTATGAGTCAGGATGTCCAGAAGCGATCGATCCTGTCGCGCTAGATGCAATTCAAAATCAAAGCTTAGATGCGATCGCCTTTGCTAGCTCCAAAACTGTAAAGCATTTTTGTCAACTACTTGATCGCGTCGAATCTCAAGAACCTTGGCGATCGTGGATTACCAAGATAAAAATCGCTTCAATTGGTCCCCAAACTACTAAGACTTGCTACGAGTTATTAGGGCGCGTTGACTGCGAAGCTTTGGAATATACCTTAGATGGGCTTGCTGAGGCGATCGGCAAAAGTTTTAAACCCACAAAATTGAGTTGCGGCGCTTCGCGCCGCAACTCTATTTTGTGGGTTTACTTTGTCCCCAAATTACCAAAACAAACAATTTCTGACATTTACTGGTTTTTTACATACAATAAGAATAAATAGACTCTTTAGAAACTGTAATTGATACCTCTACATCACAAGGACAAATTACAGAAAACCCTCGAAATCAGATTTTTTACGAATCTAAAAGAGTCACTTGATGAGCTTAATAGTATTTTTTATTGAGGCTGAATTGTATGGAACTTGTTGCTTATCTCCACAGTGAAGTGCTTTGTGAACGCCTACAACAAGGCGAATCGATTGATCAGACTTTAGATTGTCAATTGCTTGACTCGATCGCCCAGTCTTCACGTCATGCTAAGTCCGTCTTGTGTGTTGGACTAGCGGCGGGTGCGATCGCCATCAATGCTATGCCGATTGCAGCTTTTGCCTACACACCTGAAGTCGCAAGCATTCAACAACTATTAGCCAGACGCGGCTTTAACCCAGGTGCGATCGATGGCGTTAAGGGTGCGGCTACTACAGAAGCAATTGTTGCCGCGCAAACGTTTTACAAATTAAAGGCTGATGGTGCGATCGGAGCGCAAACCATTGCCGCTTTAGAAGCAGACACCTACGAAGCTAATATTTCTCTCAAAGATACACCTGTCAAGGTCACACCTGTTGCCAATAGCGCCAACAAATCAGACTCAGTCAAAAACTTGCAACAACTGCTAAGCGATCGCGGTTTTTATGGCGGTGCGATCGATGGGATCAGTGGACCAATGACCAAAGAGGCAATTATTCTCGCTCAAAAAACCTACGGCTTAGTTGCTGATGGTGTTGCAGGTTCTCTAACTATGGCGGCGTTAGAGTCTGGCAGCAATTATGTCCCGAAGAGCAACGTCGCTAGTACCAAATCAGACTCAATCAAAAACTTGCAGCTTGCCAATAGCGCCAACAAATCAGACTCAGTCAAAAACTTGCAACAACTGCTAAGCGATCGCGGTTTTTATGGCGGTGCGATCGATGGGATCAGTGGACCAATGACCAAAGAGGC
Source organism: Pseudanabaena sp. (assembly GCA_044354985.1). Lineage (GTDB taxonomy): Bacteria > Cyanobacteriota > Cyanobacteriia > Pseudanabaenales > Pseudanabaenaceae > Pseudanabaena. The sequence continues at coordinate 5,895 of JBIKYZ010000122.1, forward strand.
AATTATTCTCGCTCAAAAAACCTACGGCTTAGTTGCTGATGGTGTTGCAGGTTCTCTAACTATGGCGGCGTTAGAGTCTGGCAGCAATTATGTCCCGAAGAGCAACGTCGCTAGTACCAAAATCGCCAACAAATCAGACTCAATCAAAAACTTGCAACAACTGCTAAGCGATCGCGGTTTTTATGGCGGCGCGATCGATGGGATCAGTGGACCAATGACCCAAGAGGCAATTATTCTCGCTCAAAAAACCTACGGCTTAGTTGCTGATGGTGTTGCAGGTTCTCTAACTATTGCAGCGTTAGAGTCTGGCAGTAATTATGTCCCGAAGAGCAACGTCGCTAGTACCAAATCAGACTCAATCAAAAACTTGCAACAACTGCTAAGCGATCGCGGTTTTTATGGCGGTGCGATCGATGGTATCAACGGGCCAATGACTCAAGAAGCAATTATTCTCGCTCAAAAAACCTATGGCTTAGTTACAGATGGTGTTGCAGGCTCTCTAACTATGGCGGCTCTAGAATCTGGTAGCACTATTACTATTAGTTATAAGGAGGCTGCTGGTCAAGAAACTACGAGCAACGCCACCGACAATTCCATTAAAAAAGGGCAAACCCTTTTAAGCCAGCTAGGTTTGTATGATGGAGCGATTGACGGTATTCAAGGATCAAAGACTACAGCAGCAATCAAAAAAGCCCAGACCTTATATGGCTTACCTGTTGATGGAGTCCTTAATTCCGCAACTTTAGCTGCATTACAATCTTAAGGCGTGGAGGATTCTCAATTTTTGATAGCGCTGCGAAGCAGTGCTATCAAAAATTGATTCCTTATTGATCTATAAGGTAGCTCCCCCAAGGGAAACTACCTTATAGATTTGCGTAATTTATTCTGCACAGGTACTTATAAGTGATTTATGAACGCTGTTATTGATCTCGATATTCCCAAAATGGCGATCGCAACTGGAATGGTAGCGATCGCTATTAGTTTATCGGTCTGGCAAAAGTTAGCGATCGCTAAGAATTTAATCATCGCCACCTTTCGGAGCATTATTCAATTAATCGTGGTGGGATTTTTGCTAGATGCTGTATTTGAAATCAAACAGCCCGTCGTAATCCTATTCATCATTTTCTTGATGAGCATCATGGCAGCCCGTGAAGCCAAAAATCGCGTGCGCGAAAAAGTCCCCTATGTCCTGCCGATCATGTGGATATCGGTAATCGTTGGCACACTAGCAATTCTCGCTTACACCACATTTTTAGTAGTACAGCCTGATACTTGGTACTCACCACAATATTTAATTCCCCTAGCAGGAATGATCTTGGGAAACTCAATGAATGGTGCAGCGATCGCCGCCGAGCGATTTACCCAAGATTTAGTCAAGCGATCGCGGGATATCGAAACCCATTTATGTTTAGGCGCAACACCCCAACAGGCGATCGCTAACTATCAATCTGATGCGATCAGAGCCGCAATGATCCCCACGATTAACGTGATGATGGTGGCTGGTGTAGTCTCATTACCAGGAATGATGACTGGACAAATCTTAGGTGGTGTATCGCCATTACTAGCGGTGCGTTATCAATTAGTGATTTTGTTTGCGATTACCACCTCAAACCTAATCACGGCTTTGATATTAACTAATCTCGTTAGTCGTCAGTTTTTCACTCCAGCCCAACAATTAAAATTACCCTAAAACCAAAATACAAAATGGCGTAGCCATTTTGTATTTTTAAAACCCTTACTGGGTTTGGTTTTTAATTCACAAAAATGTTGCAACACTTTTGTGAATTAAAAACCAAAAAGAGAGAGGTCGCTTTGCGAACTCTCTCTTTTTGGTTTTAAGAAATTAAACGCTAATAGTTTTGCTGCTACGTGATTGATTCAACTGCTTAAATTTACGACGGACAAAACGCAAAAAAGTTAGCCACCTTTGAGCAGGATAATCATAAAAAGAGAAAATGTCACCATAAGCAGCAAAAGCATTTTGATGGTGCAACCAATGCCTTTCGGGCGTAGTGATAAACAATAAATCACACCAAGATTTAAAAGGTTCTGGCGTTTTCCACTCAAGGATTGAAACATGTCGCCACACTACATGAAACTCCCCCAATAACAAACCAATAATCGTACCAACAGCCGATAATTGCCAAAGCCAAGGCGTGAATATAAAGTAAGGAACTGCTCCTAAAATGCCATCTAGCATAACGAAGGGATTTCTGGTCAAAACCGCATAGTGAAGAAAGCTGCGGTTTTTGCCATGATGCACGATGGAATGAAACTTGCCAAACACATGTTCTGGAACATGATACAAAAACGTTGAGAAGAAGTCTCCTAGCAAAAGCAACAGCAATGTTGCTGTAATAGCCTTAATAAACTCTAAAGTAACTTCTAAAATAACTTCCAAAGTAAACCCTCACAACTTGATTCAAGCCTAAGAGATGAAGTTAAAGCTACGTTTATACCGAGGTTAAGAATCGATTTGGGCTAAATAAATGTACTTGGATCGACCATAAATCGTTAAATTAATCTTGAGAGCAACTTAACAAAACTTAAGGTTGAGATGAAGCCGCTAGGCGATCGCTTAAAAAGCGATACCAAGCTGCCGCAATATCAATATCAGTAAATCTAATACTGGGCATCTCGCCAGTTTTCAGGACTAATTCCAAAGAAATTTTCTTAGCGTTCAATGGAAATTCAGCATCTTTTTCATCAAAAAATTTACTGTCAATCCGAAATCTGATACGTGCAATATCTTGAAAGGTTACTGTCTGAATATCAAGAGGATCTTTGCGTGTTGGCTTACCCCATGTGAGGCGATCATCTTTTTGACCTAGCACAGCATAAATATCATATTTATGGCGCTCAAATTGCTCCGACCAACGTTTATAGGATTCAATTTTTTGGTACTCATTCCAACCAGACCAAGCCAGCCAAAAGAAAACTACCAGTAAAGGCAACCACAATAATCCACGTTCCATAAATCAAAAATTCAGTTTATGTATTAAAAAAGTTTACCCCGCTAAACGAGGTAAACTTTTCCCTAATCACGAGCATGGAGGGACTCGAACCCCCGACCCTCAGGACCGGAACCTGATGCTCTATCCAACTGAGCTACATACCCATATAAGATGCAATCATAACATAGCTTCTCGCAAAGTAGAGGCAACGTTTAGCGTTGCCTCTACTTTGCATTTTAGGTATTAAAAGAAAAACGCCTTACTGCTAATAAGCTACCCAATACACCAATCACTGAGCCAAAGCTTACTAACACCGCAGGTAATAGAAGCTGTACTCGTAAATCATTAGTCAAACCTAAAGTTAGCGATTTGATTAATTCAGGTTGATTGACGATCGCATCACTTAAAAGATTCATGCTAAGTACTAGCATTAAATACGCAGTCCCAGCGCCCATAACTCCAAAAAATACACCTTGCAAGACAAACGGAAAATAAATCCACACTGCCGTTGCACCCACTAATTGCATTACCTCAATTTCGCGTCGCCTTGCCAACACAATCAGACGAATTGTCGTAGTAATAACCGCGATCGCAATTACCGTAAAAATCGCCACGATCGCCACACTGCTATTACTCAAAGCGCGGCGTAGTTGCCCAATCCGCTCCACAACCTCATTGGTATACCAAACCTCATTTATTCCCTTTAATCCCGAAATTCGTTTAGCAACATCAGGCACGCGATCGCTAGACACAGCCCTCACCTTAAACTCATCAACCAACGGATTCCCCCCAAGCTGTTGCGTTGCTTGATTAAGATCATTTTTACCCAAATCTTTCATCAAGTTTTGCCAAGCATCTTCCTTAGGAATTAGTTTGGCAGCAGCAACTCCATCCACCAATAGTAAACGTGGTTGCATCGACTCACCAACGACATTTTCGTCCAAATAGACCGATATTTCTAACTGACTACCTAGCTGCCCCAGTACATTTTCTAGTTGCCAAGAAATTTGTAAGCTTGCCCCAAATAAAAATAACAACACCGCCACAGTACTAATAGCAGCCCAATTCATCCAGCCGCCACGCCGCAGTCCTAAAAAAGTCTCACGCAGCAGATAGTCAATTTTAGTGAAGAAGCGAACAACGTTTTGTACCATAACTTTAAAGGGTTCAGTGTGTAAGCGTTGCCCACACACCAAACGAAAACTCAAATTGTGATTGACAGACTACTAGACGATGTAACCATTTTGCAAATGCAAAACAGGATGATTAGCTGCTCTGACCAACTGCTCATCGTGAGTAGTCAAAAGCACCGTCACCCCAAAAGAATTTAGCTTTTTCAAAATTTTAATTACTTGCCAAGCATTATCAGGATCAAGATTGCCTGTTGGCTCATCCGCAAGTACAAGCGGCGGAGTATTAACGATCGCCCTCGCAATACTTGTTCGTTGTTGCTCTCCTCCAGAAAGCTCTTCAGGAAAGCAATCCGCCTTATGCATTAAACCAACCATCTTCAGAGCAGGCTGAACACGGCGCTGGATTTCCTTGTATGTATAGCCTTGAGCCATTAAAACAAAGGCAATATTCTCGGAAACAGTGCGCCGTGGAACAAGTTTGTAATCTTGAAATACAATGCCAATTTTGCGGCGCAACATCGCCAGATTATTACCCTTTAATCCATTAAGGTTAGAGCCATTAACAATTACATCACCATCCGTGGCTTGTTCCGCACCATACAGTAACTTTAATAACGTGGATTTCCCCGATCCCGAATGACCTGTAATAAATTTAAAGTCACCTTTATAAATCTCAATGTTCACGTCACGTAAACCCACAGCTCCATTAGCATAGGTCTTGCGAACATTGTCTAATTTAACGATGACCGACTTTTGACACTTGGTATTATTTTCGTCAAAAGTTTGGGTAGTGCTCGATTTAAATGATGTGGGGTTTGGTTTTGTTGGCAGTTTTAGCATGGGCGATCGCTCGAATATTCTAAAAAATCTAAGCATAGCTAAGCCATGCCCGATCTTTGTACTTGAGATTATACAGACCAAGTCAAGGGATCAACATCAGCTATTGTTGCCAACCCCAGATTCTAGCTATTGCCAGTTACGTTAATCCAAAAGAATGTAAGGCGGCGCAAAGAGCCACCTTACATTCTTTTGGATTTTAATTTAGTCTTAGTATGGATGACTATAGCTAAATACCTGTGCAGAATAAATTATCCAAACCCGTAAGGTTGAGCCCCTAAGGGGCTCAACCTTACGGGTTTGGGTGTGTAATTAATTAAGCTTGTCTACTCATAAAAGCAACTCTGATGAGAAAAACCCAAAAATAAGCCTGAATTAAAGTTATCTGTTAGCTTATTTTGGGATGACTTTCATCAAAACTGATTTTTATCATAAAAATTACTATTAAATCATATAGAAATCTTCTCTAATTTTTGCGTAGCTATATGCTAAATTATTGCGGATTTAAGAGCTAAACCTGACAAAAACTAGTAAGCTTTTATTTACTTACTAAGCTTCTAATTTATGAAAGCTCTAATTAAACCGCTAATTAAACCGGCTAATTAAACTAAAAAATGCTTGCTATCATTGTCGTTTAGAATTTGAACTATCCTGTCAATGGTAGTCATGTAATCTCCCAAAAACTAGCTAATCAAGCTAAATCTCTATTCACCAAAATAACTGAGGGGTTATCAGCAGTGGCAGCTCGCAAAATACTAGTAATTGACGATAGTCGCGTAATCCGTAATATGGTGCGTGACATGCTCCCGCCAGCAAACTTTGAGGTGCTAGAGGCAGCAGATGGCATCAAAGGACTGGAGATGATCCAGCAAGAAAAGCCTTGGATGATCATGCTAGATTTCTTATTACCAAAGATGAGTGGCTTTGAGGTTTATGAATCTTTGCAGCAGAGTCCAGAGCTGATCCGTATCCCTCTAGTTCTAATGTCTGGTCGTAAAGAAGAAGTAACTAGTAAAATTGGAGAACCTTTTGAAGATAAATACTTTGTATTTATTGAAAAGCCATTTGAGCAAAAAGAACTGATCACAGCAATCAAAAGAGCGATGGCTTTGGCAGAAAAGCGCCCAAGGCATTCAATAATGCCTATAGCCCCAACAACAAATATTGGCTCAGAGCATACAGATGAATCTCTTGTTAAGCGCATTGGAGAACTAGAAGCTAAACAGAAACTATTAGAACAGCAAATGGCTTCACAGCAAAAGCAATTCCAACAGTTAGTAGACTTTATCAAGAAAAAAATAAAGTGAGAATCACATCTCCAACAACAGAGCGACACTTCAAATCCCCCTCTGTTGTTTGGTGCTTTTAATCGATTAGAACAGACTTATTGATGCTTAGAACCATCAGGCATGATCGTTCCACTCAATTTTGCATGATCTAATTTGGCTAAGGTAAGATCTGCTTTCAGCAGATTTGCACCTCTTAGGTTAGCGTGGCTTAAATCAGCTCTCGTCAAGATTGCACCTCGCAAATCTACTTTTTCGAGATTAGCACTACTCAAATCTGCCCACCCGAAATCAGCACCACGAAGATCAGCACCACTAAAGTTAATGTGCGTCAAGATTGATTCACTTAGATCAATGCCATGCAAAGAGACACCTTGCATATCACTGTCATGTAAATGTGATTGCTCAAAGTTGCGATCGCCTTTAGCATAACGATCAAGTAGTTCGGCTTTGGTTAGCGCAGCATGAGAAGGTAAGGTCATAGTTAAAGACTCAAAAGATAGTCCATTTCTCATATTAAGAGCAGATGTGGCGCGAAGTATCACCTCTGCTAGATAAAGTTATACATTTATTTTTGTTATGACAGATTGGCTGCAACGTACAGAATTACTAATTGGTGCAGATGGCATAAACAAGCTCAAATGCGCCAACGTTTTAGTCGTTGGCATGGGAGGAGTGGGTAGCTTTGCCGCCGAATTTTTATGCCGCGCTGGAATTGGACAGATGACGATTGTTGATGGCGATCGCGTTGATCCTTCTAATAAAAATCGTCAGATTGTAGCGCTCAATAGTACAGTCGATATTCATAAAGCTGATGTCATGGCAGCGCGAATGCATGATATTAATCCAGACATGCAATTAACGGTTATCAAAGAATTTCTTACCCCAGACCTAATGATGGAACTAGTAACAACTAAGTTTGATTGGGTACTAGATTGCATTGATAGCTTGCAGCCAAAACTTTATTTTCTTGGTGCAGCCGCTACTAATGGTGTAAAAGTAGCAAGTAGCATGGGAGCAGGTGGACGAGTAGATCCTCAAAAGGTAAGAATTGCACCAATTTTTGAAACTGATTGTTGCAGGTTTGCCTACAAAATCCGTAAAGGTTTACGACGCAAGGGTTTTGCCAATGCCAACATTATCGCAGTTTATTCCGAAGAGTTGGTAAATCGTGATTCGCTGCAATTAACCGACGGCAGTAATTTTAAGCGCTCATATTACGGCACAATCTCCTATTTACCTGCTCTGTTTGGGCTAAATCTAGCCAGTATAGTAATTCGAGATCTTATAAGCTAAAAATATCTAGCGTAGATATTTTTAGCTTATAAGGTTTTTTGTTGTAAAGCGAATGGCGGGAATCGAACCCGCAACATCTGCTTGGAAGGCAGAGGTTTTACCACTAAACTACATTCGCAAGTGCAGTTTAATCATATCCAGTTAATAATAATAGCAGCGATCGAAACATTATCAAATCTTTTTTAAAAAATAGAGAAGCCACTTAATCAACTTCTCTATTTTTTAAAATTCACAATAGCCCTGATCCATCTCAATCCGATCTAACACCTTTAAACCGCGTGGTTCCCCTAACTTACGCAATGCATTTCTAGCATCCGTTTGTACACTAAGGTCATCATCATCAAGAGCGTAAATTAGAGCATCAACAGCATCATGATAAATTTCATTTTGAGTATCAAAATCGCGGCGCATTTGCACAATTAGCTTACCGAGTGACCATGCACAATTACCTCGCACAGCAGACATCGGATCTTTAGTTAATGCTTCAGTTAGAGGCTCAATCGCTTGCAGATCCCCTAATTGCCCCAAAGCACTAGCTGCCCATAGGCGCACCGCCGAGATGTCATACTTGAGTGCAGAAATGAGCGACTGTAGCCCTAATGTAGCCCGACAGGTTCCTAAAGCCCAAACAATACCTTTACGGACATAGCCATTCCAATCTTGTTTAAGTTGAACTATTAGTGGCGAGATCGCCTCATCACTCTTATTACGCCCAAGAGCATAAGCAGCACTGACACGTACTAAAGGACATTCATCTTGTAGCAATTTAATAAGACAGGGTATTGCTCTTTGATCTTCTAATTCACAAAATGCTCTCGCAGCTTGCATTCTCTCTAAAACTATATCTGAATTGAGAAGTGTCAACATCTCATCGGGATCTGGAAGAGGAAATTCCTCTTCGGGGGGCAAATCCAATGGACTCAGTGGATTTGCTTCAATATCTAAGATAGTTAGGTCGTCATTCAGCGTCATGGCGATCATCGTATAAATCGAGCAAAGTTAGGATAACCCAAGGTGTAGTTGTTATCTTACAGTGCTTTGTCCTGTAGTAAACCTATACAAGAACTTGAACTTATAAACAGACAAGACAAAAGCAAAACCCAAAAGAAAAAGAGATAGATAACAAAGTTACCTACCTCTTTTTCTTAAAATTAAGCTTGGCATCGAGCTATTTTCCCGTAGGGCTACCCCTAAAGTATCTTCACCGTGACAGCGTTTCACAACTGAGTTCGGGATGGGTCAG
>JBIKYZ010000362.1:0-4390 GCA_044354985.1 Pseudanabaena sp.
TGGCGATCTCCTGCACATGTTCTTGTAATTTCTCGGCTTGTTCTGGTGTCATGCTTTTTCTGACCTCTAAATTATTCTATTTTCCCTCCTTTCTCTCGCTTTTTGCAAAAGTGACATGCTCCCGATGCTGCTTTATTGTCAATAATCAGTGAATTAAGATGTTCTATTCCTAATTCAGCTGGATTATATTCACCTGTGTCATCAATAAGACCACTTTGTTCAATATTATTGTCAAGATATATCCATTCAATAAATTTATTAATATCATTCTTATATTTGCAAATCAAAGATAAAGAAAAATGACTGGTTTCTAAGTTAAATGATTTAAAACTTATTTCGGATATAAGGCGCTCGATATTTCCTGAAATGGAATACCAGAGCATTTTTAAGAATGTTGTTTTTCCACAACCATTGATGCCTGTGACAATATTTATATCGTCGTGAAATTCAAAATCACAATCAACTTTATTATTTAGACCTTTGACAGAGACTCTTTTAAGTTTCATATTTCTTTGCCGATCGCGATCTCATTCAATTGTACAAGAAATTTAGCGTAAGCGTTTTGGCGGAAAGGCGATCGCGGATCTGCAAATATTTTAGCGATTTTGAAAATTGGTATAAAATTTTGATCGAGCACATCGAAAAAATGTAATGAAAGCCAATATCAAAAAGAAATTCAAAGCATTATCAAGTCCCAAATTTATTGGCTATGCATTGATTGTCGCGATCGCAGCTTTGAGTGCGATCGCGACGGGCTTGGAGCTAAATGAAGTCCAAAGTCTCGAACGACAGACCCAATCAGCATTTTTTAACTGGCGTGGCCCAATTGCTCCGCCTAAGGATATTGTGATTTTGGCGATCGATGATCTCTCCTTAAGTCAAGGGGGATTTTATGATCCCAAAACTCGTCCCTTTTTAGAACCCTTTCGCACAACCACTTGGAAGCGAGTAGTCTATGCCCAAGTGCTAGAAAAGCTAGTTAAAGCTGGCGCTAAGGTAGTTTCCTTCGATATTTTATTTGTGACACCTGGAGATCATGGGGCTGCTGATGATGGCAAACTCCAAGCAGCGATCGCTAAATATGGCGAGCGAGCAGTATTCGCTGCTAGCTATGAATTCACACAAATCGGTGAAGCAAATATCATGCAGCTTGCCTCACCTGAAGGAGTTTTTCAATTAAAGCCAAATACATTAGGACTAATTAATTTTCGTCCTGAAGTTACTGATAATATTCACCGTTTGGGCGTGCAGCCGCCAGCAGATAGTGGTTTACCGATTGTGCCAACTTTCGTAGCCGCAAGTCTAAATGTAGCGAAGATTAGTTATCCCAAACCCAAGGGCGATGGCATTTATTTTTTTGGCGGTGCTGATACATGGACAAATGCTCAACAACAGATTCCCTTTTATTATGTAATTGATCCTTACAATTGGAATAGCGAACAACTTCAAGGCGGTAAATTTTTTAAAGATAAAATCGTCTTAATAGGGGCTACGGCTGCATCAAAACAAGATATTCAAAACTCAGCAATGGGGAGAATGGCAGGAGTAGAAATCCATGCCAATGCGATCGCTACGCTCATGCAAGGAAAAAGCATGGCTGGATTATTTGCTAATCCAATTCAGCAAGGTATCTTTACGCTGCTGTTTGTCAGTATATCAGGCGTGATCCTCTGCCGATTCAAGCGACCAACTACCCAGATATTAACGGCTTTTATTATTGCGATCGCTTGGTTTGGGATTGGATATGTCAGCTTTATTTACACCAGTACGATTTTGCCTGTAGCAATTCCTGCGATCGCGATCAGCTTAAATGGAATAGCGCTTTTAACTACAGGATCTATTGCCGCTCAAATTGATAAACTCTTGCTGCGGCGCACTCTAGAGCGTTATGTCGCAGCGCCAATTGTCGAGGAAATCATTAATCAGCCAGAAGGTTTTCGTGATTTATTAGAAGGTCACACACTTAAAGCGGCTGTTCTCTTCTCGGATATTCGTGGCTTTACGACCCTCTCTAGCCGTCTTCCTGCGAAATTACTAATCCAACAGCTCAATACTTATCTTGGCGGAATGGTGGATGCGATCTTGGAGTACCAAGGCACAATTGATAAATTTATCGGCGATGCGATTATGGCGGAATTTGGCTCGCCTGTCTCGCGGGGGGAGAAAGCCGATGCGATGAATGCGATTAACGCAGCTCTAAATATGCGATTGGCTTTAATGGAACTTCGGAAGGTGTGGCAAGCTGAAAACAAAATCCCTTTCTCAAATGGAATTGGTATCAATTACGGAGAAGTAACTGTTGGTAATATTGGCTCCGCACGCCGCCTTGAATATGCGGTAATTGGCGATACTGTCAATGTAGCAAGTCGTGTCGAAGGAATGACTAAGGATCTTGAGACAGATATTGTAATTACTGGCGCACTTTACGAAATTGTCAAGGATGAAATCGATGTTGTTGATTTTGGCGATCATGCGCTCAAAGGTAGAGTAGGCAATGTAAGGCTTTATGGTGTGATTGGTCTAAAGGGTAGCGATCGCGTAATTTATGATCAAGTCCATAACGATCTCAAGCGACATACTGCAGTTATCGACATCCTCAAGAAAGGTCAGTTGCCAACCCGTCGTGAGTAATAGCAAAACACAAAATGGCGTAGCCATTTTGTGTTTTTAGAACCCTTACAGGGTTTGCTTTTTAATTCCCAGAAGTGTTACCACACTTTTGGGAATTGGTATAAACAGCATTAAAATTGCGGCTTCGCCACAATTTTAATGGCTGAATTCTTTAATCAAAGAGACAATTTGCGCGATCGCATTAGCATCTTCACTCTTGTTCATATTCTCGATATACTCGTCACGCCGACTATCAAGCTCAGCGATCGCCGTCAACAAACTTTCACTGGTTAAATCTTCTTCAAACAGAACTGCACTATAGCCACGAGCTTGAAAAGACTTAGCATTAAGGATCTGGTCGCCGCGACTAGATAATTTTGATAGAGGAATAAGCAAATTCGGTTTTCGCAAAGTCAAAAATTCAAATACGGCATTTGCTCCAGACCGCGACACAACTAAATCAGCGATCGCTAAAACATCCGCAAGTTCTGTTCCTAAATATTCAAATTGCTGATAGCGTGGATGTTCTTTGAGATTGCTATCTAGATTCCCTTTCCCACAGGCATGAACAACTTGATGATTTTGTGTAAGAATACCTAAAACTGAACGGACAGCTTGATTAATCTTTGCGGAACCTGTACTACCGCCAACTACAAATAGAACTGGCAAATTGGCATTAAAACCACAGAATGATCTTCCCTTCTCTACCTTGCCTTGTAGGATTTCTGAGCGAATTGGTAAGCCAGTATGTTTTACCTTTGCAGCGTACTTCGGCAGATGTTTAGCAGTCTCAGGAAATGTGACACAGACTTTGGTGGCAAAGGGAATTGATAGGCGGTTAGCTAAACCTGAGGAAAAGTCTGACTCGTGGATAATTACAGGAATCCGTTGCAGCCAACTAGCAAAAATAACAGGGACGGTAACAAAGCCACCCTTAGAAAAAACAACTTTGGGCTTGATTTTGGCGATCGCAAAATAAGCATCAAATATGCCTTTAATTACTTTAAAAGGATCAATGAAGTTCTGCCAAGAAAAGTAACGTCTCAGTTTTCCAGAAGAAATACCGTAGTAGGGAATTCCAGTTTCGGCAACTAGCTGTTTCTCAATGCCATGGTTAGAGCCAATATATACAATCTCCCAGCCATCGGATTCAAGACTTGCAGTTAAAGCGAGATTGGGGCTAACATGACCTGCTGTGCCGCCACCCGTAAGTACAATTTTGGGTTTCTTGGCTAATTTTTTATGGTCTGACGGTAAGTTCGGCTGATCTTCGATCTGATTAGTTGCGCCCACAGGTATTTATTGTCTCTAGATATTGGATTATTGAGAATACTGATACCAAAGCACAAAATAGCTTAGCCATAAAGCACAAAATAGCTTAGCCATTTTGTGCTTTTAAAACCCTATAAGGGTTTGGGTTTTAATCCACAAAAGTGTGACAACACTTTTGTGGATTGGTACGAATTATTCATTGCAAGTATTGTATCGATTCCATGGCAATTTTCCAATAGACCTCTTGCAGAACCAAAAACATGTTAGATTTATAAGCTTTTTATCAGAACTCAAATTAAGCGATGAAATACGAAGCCAGTCAAAATCTATCAGCGACAGAATTTAAACGGTTATTTGGAGTAAGAAGAGAAACATTTGCTCCAATACTTCGGACAAAATTAGAAAGCAATAGAGCCGTAAGCACAAAGGTCAGGGAATCTAGGATGAGATTTAATCAAAGTAGAATCCAAATCTAAGAGGGAAATAAAGCGCTCCAGTAAATGACGGT
>JBIKYZ010000013.1:0-41054 GCA_044354985.1 Pseudanabaena sp.
GACAATTATTGGCATAATGGGTTTAGGGATAATGATTTGTTTTCGGTTGAAAGTTGAAACTCTCATTATCCCTTTTCGCTTAATCCCGCTCTTTCTTTGCTTCAATCTTGTCCAAAGTCCAATAATTGAGATTTAATAGTTAGTAACAAAAAATAAACTATCCTAACTTATTCTCAATAAATTATGAAATATTGGCGATTTGTCACCAGCTTCATCCTAGCAACCGTCTTATTTTTAAGCCCTTTGCCAGTACAGGCTGCTAGCTCATCCAGTGTCACTGGTTCAATCCTCAATAAAGCTGAAGGTGAGGATTTCTCTGGGAAAAACTTAATTAGAGCCGAATTTACGAGTGTAACTTTAAAAAATGCGAATTTTACCAATGCGGATTTGCGCGGCGCACTTTTTAACGGCGTTTTATTAGATGGTGCGAATTTACATGGGAGTGATTTTAGCTCAGGAATAGCTTACGTCACTAGATTTAAGAATGTTGATCTGAGTGACGCAATCTTAGCTGATACCAATATGTTGCGATCGACATTTGATGGGGTGAATGTCACAGGTACTGACTTCACCAATGCATTGATAGATGTGCAGCAATTAAAGAAACTTTGTCTTAACGCCTCTGGCACAAATTCTAAAACAGGTGTTGATACTCGTGAATCTCTAGGCTGTTAATAAAAAAAGGAGCGCAACGCGCTCCTTTTTTTATTCTAAAGGTTCAACTGATACGCCTCGAATGATCCTCGACAGTTCCGATTTTTCATCCACCGATACTCGCGTTGGTGAACCACTTAAAATTCGCTCGAATCCTTGGAATGAATCCTTGATTTGTGCGCCTTCATCAGTAATCACATACTCACGAATACGGCTGTCATGGCGCGATCCCCGCATCTTGAATACATTGACCGCACGCGACATTTGTCCACGAATTTCTACATATTGCAACAGAATAATCGTGTCTGTAATCGTCGAAATATGTGACTCTGTAATTGAATGCGAACCCATGAACTGATCGGTTGTATTCGTAAATAAGCCCGTAATTTCTTCTTGCTTAACATAGCCAGTTAGCCCAATTACAAATTGACGGAAGGTGTTATTGCTGACACCTCTAGCCAATGCTGACAAAGAATCGATCGCAATACGAGATGGTTTGAATGTCTCGATTTCCGACTTAATTACCTGTAAATGATCTTCTAATCCTGAGGACTCAGGGTAAACACAAATAATTTTTAGTAAGCCAGAACTTTCCCATTTATCAAAGTCGGTTCCCCAAGATGAAGCATTGCGAGTAAGCTGTTGGCGAGACTCCTCATAGGCAAACAAAATCGCCCGTTCGCCATTTTCGCAACCATTTTCAATAAACTTACTGACCATTAGGGTTTTACCAGTGCCAGTTGCCCCAGTAGTAAGAATAATCGAATCTTTGAAATAACCACCACCGCACATTTCATCAAGTGTCGTGATACCTGAAGAGACTCTGGTATTAGATGACTTTTGCGTGAGGCGCATTGCGCCCAGAGGAAATATGTTAATACCTTTGCTGGTCATCGTAAATGGGAATTCGCCCTTCATGTGAGTTGTTCCTCGTAGCTTAAGGATCTCGGCAGTACGATGGCGACGTTCCCCATCAAGGACATTTCTTAAAATAATTACATTATCGGAAACAAATTCTTCTACCCCAAACCTTGCTACAGGACCATACTCTAACTCGCGCTCAGTGGTCATGACAGTCGTTACGCCCAGAGACTTGAGACGAGCCACGATCCGAAATATTTCCCGACGGACTAAACCTAGAGAGTCATATTGTTGAAAGATCGCTGTCATCGAATCAATGGAGATCCGTTTTGCTTTGTACTTGATAATTGCATATTGGATGCGTTCGATCAGGGCTGAAAGGTCAAAATCGCCGACTACTTCTTGACCTTCAGGATCAGGAGAAGCATCAAGGATAAATAAGCGTCCTTCATCGATCAGTTTTTGGAGATCCCAATTAAAGCTATGGGCGTTTTTAATAATGTCAGATGGTGACTCTTCAAATGTAACAAATACACCATGCTCATCTAAGCCCGTAATGCCGTTATAGAGAAACTGCATTGACAAAAGGGTTTTTCCAGTGCCAGATGTACCACTGACAAGAGTAGATCGTCCCTTTGGTAAGCCGCCGTGAGTAATATCATCTAACCCCTCGATCATAGTACGTAACTTCTGTACGCCTAACTCTTGCCTCTTAGTATCGTTGCTATCATTTTTTTCAATTGATGGGCTAGTCATTGCCAATTAATTCCTCATATAGTAAGTCTAGTCCGATTAAGACTTTTTCACGATCAGACAGATCGCCAATAATTTTTCTAACTGGCGGCGGTAAAACCTTCGCTAAAGTAGGAGTAGCAAGAATTTTATCTTCTTCAGCTAGTTGCGGATTTTTAAGCACATCAATGACTTTCAATGTATAAACTCCTTGAAATTCTTTCTCAAGGATATCGTTGAGCATTTTCAGTGCTCTCACCGAATTTGGCGTGTTGCCTGCGACGTAGAGTTTTAGGACGTAGGTTTTACGAATCATTTCATTAATCTTGGTTGCATCGACTATTTGTAATGTATCTCTTAAACTTCTAGAAAATAAATCTTTGCATTTAGGGATGCCATAGATGAGCATAAACAGTGTAGACAAAATCAAAATATATGTATATATGTGATTTCCAAGCTTTGAAATGGATTCGTCAGCACTATCTTTTACTTTAGCTTTATAAGTATTTAAGTAAAGGTATTTTGAAGATGATTTTAAGATCTTGGAATTGAGCGTCGATATAGCTCACATAGGTGAGCAATCATGTCAATTAGCGTAATTCGATAGTCTAGTAAAATTTCATCATTTCGACCTTCTAGCCTCAATTGTTTAGCAAAGTCGTCCATCAGTTCCATATGAATTTCTAGAACTTGTGACACAGAGAGATCTGCAAAAAATGAGAGGTTAACAAATTCATCAATTTTTTGATTTAACCCTTCATTCTTTTCTAAAAAGTATTCTAGGATGATCGACCTATATATATTTTTTAAGCGATCAAGATACTCTTTCCTATCTTCCTGAGATAGGTTGCGCAGAAATAATCGTGAATCGCGTTTGTAATACACCCCCAAATACCCCAATCTCTCATTGAGTTTATCAGCTAGTCTTTGTTGTTGCACACTTAAAGATTCAGAAGCATCACTGTCAGGAATATTGACATAGACTTGATGTCTAACTTGGGGCGAGATCTTAATAAAAGTGGCGATCGCCTGATCAATAATCGTTGGCAGCTCTTGAAGCTGGGCAAGATTAATACTGATACTGGCTCGATAAAAATCTTTTGATTCGCTCTGTTCATAGGGAGTTTCGCTGTGTTCATAAAGATCCTCTAGAACTAGTATCGTAGGCATAAAAATGTTTAACATTCCAAGATGATCGATGACAGCCTCGACATCTCGAATAACATTTTTAAATATAACTAGACAATCTTGGGCATTTTGCGTTTTTGTTAATAAACTTACAAGTGCTTCTAATTCGCAAACAACTGTAATGGTGTATCGATCTTCTGGCAGAAACTTTGCAAGAGCAGCTTTTGTTTGGCTGACATTAGCTTCATCCACCAAACAGCATACTTGTAGATTAGAAATAACAGGCACGGGCTATTGGCGATTAAAATGGCTGGATTTTATCTTAAGCTTTATTTTCGCACTTAAATGGCGAAATCATGTGAAATTGATGATCATACTAAATATATAAATTTACAGACTGTTAGTGATACATGGCACTTACAGTGCTTTTCTTTAAGCAAAAAAGCTTCAATAAATTGGGTAAAATTGTTGTCCTACAGCAATTTTACCCAATTTATTGGCTAGGGTTTTAGCAAAAAGCACGGTACTAACTTCAAACCCGTAGGCGTTTCAGCATATGGACTCCGTCATCTTAAATCAGTCTTTAGAGATATATGGACAGTCGCTAGTAGCAATTTGCCGACTGCCCACCCATACTGCTGAGGCTTTAACCCTTCTTAAAAAAGGATGGTCCAATGTTGTGGTGTTAGATCAAAACGATTTGCCACAGGGTTTATTTAATGCAAGATGTCTATTAAATTGGCAATCTCAGACGGATAGTTGCGCGTTTGTTGCTCCATCGATCGCATTGGATGATATTGATCTTGAGCCATTACCTACGATCTCGATCTCGATGACGATCTCGGATTTTTTGCAAAGGATTTCGCAATATCGTCACTCAGCGGAAATATGGGCTTTAGTAGATAAAAATGGCAAATTTACATCACTTTTGGAGGTTTCGAGTCTCTTGAGATCGCTGGTACAAGCCGAGCAAAACCAAAGCCCATCCGTAGCCTCGTTATTATTGCCACTAATTTATCAATTACCTCTGCCCGTGATGGTTAGCGATCGCGAAGGGGCGATCGTCGGTATGAACTCCGCATGGCGTAATAGCTTACATGCAATACCCAGTAATGCTGAACCTATTAGCAATATATCTACTAATAATAATCAAGTTGAAAATTCTCCCCAATTATTGCAACCAAATCTACCAGTCACACATCAGTTTTGTACTACTGACGGTGCATCTTTCACTTGGCAGGTGACTAGTGTTGCTTTGCAAGGTAGTCTCAAAGGACTGGATCTAGCGATCGCCTTCGACATCACTGCCCAAAAAAATCTGGCTCAAGAGCTAGCGGGGCTAAGTCGTGTCAAAGATGAATTTTTAACCTGTATTAATCATGAGTTAAAAACGCCCTTAACCTCCGTGATTGGAATTGCGAGTTTATTGAGTAACAATACCTTTGGAGAACTGAATGAACGCCAAAGTCGCTATGTGAAGATGATTCATCAAAGCGGTCGGCAATTAGTTTCGATTATCGATAATATTTTTGACCTCGCCAAAGCCGAGTCAGGACAACTAGAACTATATGCAGAGACTGTTTCAGTAAAAGATATTTGCCAAAAAAGTATCCAACAGGTTAAAAAGCTCGTTCAACAAGATTCCACAATTTTCCGAAACTATCAATTTGAGGAAGGCTGGGAACTAGATATTCAATTAGATATTGATCCAACAGTGCAAACGATCTATGCAGATGAAACTAGGTTGCAGCAAATGCTCCTCAACTTACTTTCAAATGCTTTTAAGTTTAGTTTTTTCCCATCGGAATTAGTTGATGATTTACCATCTATCCCTCCCCAAATAGGCGTTACAGTACGATGGTGGGAAGGTTGGCTCGCCATCACAGTTTGGGATCAGGGGATTGGCATTCCTGAAGAGAAACAAAGTCTAGTATTTCAAAAATTTCAACAGGTCGAAAATGTCCTGACTCGACGTTTTGAAGGTACTGGCGCAAGCTTGCTATTAACTAGACACTTAGCCCGTTTGCATGGTGGCGATATTACCTTTGTTTCACAGGTAGATGTGGGCAGTCAGTTTACAATTTTGTTGCCTCCTGAGACTAGCCGTAATCATCTTCAATTAGAGCAACTTGATAAACGTATTGATATCAGTCATGGTCGCTTAGTATTGATTGTGGAAACTTCTACGGAGGCTGTGGATTGGCTAAGAAATACTTTGGCGGATTTCAATTATCAAGTAGTAATTGCGCGATCTGGAACTGAAGCTCTAGAAAAAGCAAGACGTTTACAACCTTGTTTGATTTTGTTAAGTCCAAATGTGCCGATGTTATCGGGTTGGGATGTTTTAGCGTTACTTAAAGGTGATGCAGTAACGCAGCACATTCGTGTAGTGATGATGAAACATGCTGATGAGCCTAAAATCAATTCACATCTAGCGGATGGAATTTTGATCAAACCAATCAAATCAGAAGAACTTAGTGCATTTCTACCCAACTATGTGATAGCTCCAAAATCTCTCAAGTTCTTATACTTAAGTCAAAATTTGGAAGACTCTGTAATCAGATTAATCCAAGATCTTGGTCATAGCCTATTAGAGGCTGAAGACTTGCCTCAAGGGGATGCGTTATCCAAAATTTGGCAGCCAGATTTACTTTTACTGAATGGTGACAATCAGTTTTTGTTGCAGTATTTAGAAGATATTAGTCAATTAGAGTTGTTATCCAGCTTACCAATCTTGATCATTACTAAGTCAACGATCGCGGAAATTAATTGGTTGCAAAAGCGATTTGCAAATCTAAATTTACATGCTTGTCAAAGTCTAGATTTAGATAATGTAAATACAGCTAAAGCCGAGATTTTGTTGGCTTTGCATCAGTCGATCACTAATGCTATAAGTTATGTTGTTCCGCTATCTTTTGCGAATATAGCAAGCATAAGCCGCGATCGCTAATTTTCGCAATAGATTATAGTTGCATCTAAGTTTTGAGCCATTTCGCGGAACAAAGTTGGCGATAGATTAAGCTAGATTTAAGAGGTATTATGTTATTTAGCTATAAGCAATTTATTTCATGATTGTTTAGCCAAGAATGTTAGGGTGATCGCTAACTTGTGTATATAAAAATCAAAATAGTAATCTTAAAAGCGGCGCTTTGCGTCGCTTTTAAGTAGATAAGTAAAAATATCAATTTTAAGGTAGGGAGTATCGACCAATGAATCGAGAGGCTAAGTCCTTAAATATTGAAAATAACAATAGGACTGAAGTCATCCGTATTGGTGTGATGCATTTTCCCAGCGACATTCTTGGAAATGGCGATGCACTGATCAAAGATGCAACCTTGATGGCGATCGCAGAGATCAATCAATCGGGAGGCATATTAGGGAAAATTGTCGAACCAATTGTTGTAGATATCGCTTCTAATGACTACAACATTACGGTGCAAGCTCGATATTTGCTATCAGAATTGAATATTAGCAACTTATTTGGCGGAGGATCATCTTCATCTCGCAAAAGTATTATCCCTATCCTAGAAAAGCATCAAGCTCAACTTTGGTATCCCTATTATTATGAGGGTCTAGAATCCTCTAAAAATGTATTTTATACGGGCGATTGTCCTAATCAGGTTGTACAACCAGCAGTTAATTGGTTATTACAAAACAAAGGGAATAATATTTACTTAATCGGAACCGATGGAATTTATTCACGTACGGTTAACAAAATTATTCGCGCTCAAATCAAACAGCAAAATGGCTTGTTATTACATGAAGATTATATCTCTCATGAAATGCGTGAATACCAAGATAGTATTGCCAAAATTAAGCATATTGTCCCTGAAGTTGTCATTAGTACATTGAATTCAGAAAAATCTGTAGCTTTTTTACAGCAATATGCCGAAGCTGGAATTCAAGCGAGAGATATTCCTGTTTTATCAATGCGATTAACGGATGTGGAACTGCGACAACTCAGCCAAAACATTGATGATCCATCTGCGATCGCGGGACATCTTGCTTGTGCCAATTATTTTCAAAGCTTAGAAACATTCCAAAATCAAGATTTTTTGCGTAAAGCTGCTATTTGGTTTGGAGTTGAGCAGGATCGGCTAGCTGTTAATGCTGTAATGCAATCAGCCTATACTCAAGTATTTCTGTGGAAACAAGCAGTTGAAGCTGCCCAAACTTTTGATGTATTAACAGTTCGTGAAGCTGTCTATCATCAATTCTGTCTAGGCCCTGCGGGCAAAATGATGATTACAGCCAACCATCACATTGACACAGCCTGTCGAGTTGCTGAAGTTGGAGCGACAGGAAAATTTGAAATCTTATACACAGTTGATCCGATTAAACCCCTGCCTTGGTTGGGAGCTGAAGAGTTAAATCAAAACCAATCAATTGTGGTAATTGAGATGCTTATGGAAATTGCGCAAAGCATTCAGCGAGGTTGGAAATTTGAGAAAGAAGCTCAAGATCTGGAATTTACAATTACACGCATATTAGGTCGTGGTCAGGGCAAAGGTCGGAACCAACTAGCTCCTGAAATTACCCGCGCTGCGATGTCTAAAATGTTTAAAGCAAATCAGCGCTTACTCAAAGCGCAATCTGATCTGTTAAATATTGAAGGCGAGTTGCGGGAAGCGAATGAATTATTAGAAAGGCGCATTGAACAGCGTACGCTCCAATTACAAAAAACGATCAAACGTTTACAAAACGAGGCGGCGGATCGTCAGCAAGCAGAAATACTGTTGCGAGAAAGTCAGCAGAGATTTTCAGCGATCGCGGACAATGTCCCAGGAGTTGTCTATCGGGCAGTTTTACATCCTGACGGTAGAGTCTCAATGCCTTATATTAGCCCGCGCACTCAAGAAATATTTGGCATATCCGTTGAAGAGTTTACTGAGCATTTGGAATGGGTGTTTGATATGGCTCATCCTGAAGACCGCGCAGCATTAAATGAGATGGTCAGACTATCAGCAGAAGCACTGATGACTTTTGAACATGAATATCGAGTCTCTAGCTTCTTTAAGAAAGTTAAATGGGTGCGAATTATTTCTCAACCTCATCGTAATCAAAAGGGTGATACGGTCTGGGATGGTGTGATTATTGATATTAGCCATCAAAAACAAATCGAAGAATCTCTTCGTCAAGCCGAAGAGAAGTATCGCAGCATTTTTGAACATGCGATTGAAGGCATTTTTCAGGCGCAGACGGATGGATGCTATATCAATGCTAATCCTGCCCTTGCAAGTATTTATGGCTATGAAACGCCTACACAACTATTAAATGAAGTTGCAACTGATCCATGTCGGCTATTCACAGAACCAAAACGTTATCAAGAATTTCTGCACCAAATTGAAATGGAAGGTTCTGTGACAAGTTTTGAAGCTCTAGTTTATAAGAGCGATCGCAGTATTATTTGGGTTTTGATTAATGCTAGAGCTAATTTTGATAAAAATGGAAATTTTATTTCCTATGAAGGACTTGTTCAAGATATTACAGAGCGAAAGAAAACAGAACAAGCCCTCAAAGCCGAGCAAGAGAAGTCTGAAAATTTATTACTCAACATCTTGCCAAAAGAGATTGTTAATCAACTGAAGATCGGAAATAATGCGATCGCGTCAAGATCGGATAATGTTTCCATATTGTTTGCGGATATAGTGGATTTCACAGCTCTCTCAACACAAGTTTCACCAAATGACTTAGTGACTATGCTTAATGGCATCTTCTCCTCTTTTGATATACTTGCTGATCAGTTGGGATTAGAAAAGATCAAGACAATTGGTGATGCATATATGGTGGTTGGCGGACTACCTACCGCTCGCTCCGATCATGCTGAAGCGATCGCTGAAATGGCTCTAGCTATGCAAAAAGCAATTTCCAATTTTAAGCGCGGTGATGATACTACTTTCCGTTTGCGAATTGGAATTAATACGGGGCCAGTTGTGGCTGGAGTCATCGGCATCCGTAAGTTTATTTATGATCTCTGGGGCGATGCGGTTAATGTCGCTAGTCGGATGGAATCTCATGGTTTAGCAGGAGGTATTCAGGTCACTCAGACAACCTACGAGTTGCTCAAAGATAAGTATAGCTTCTGGCATCGTGGCAAAATATTTATCAAGGGTCGGGGTGAAATGGATACCTATATGTTGCTTGATAATAAGTCTCAACTAAGACCAGACGTATTGGAATTAAGCAAAGAAGGCACACAAAGCGTCTCTTCTTCGTTATAGCGATCGCGATATTAAGCGAGTCAAAATTTTTGTTAAAAGTGATGCAAAGCATCACTTTTAACAAAAATTTTGACTCTGGTTTCGGCGCAAAGCGATGTAAATTACGATAGCCCTAAAAATTTCCGAGTTAAATTTTATCTGAGCTAACCATGACAACGATCGCTTACCTTGGCCCCGCAGGTACATATTCGGAAATAGCAGCTTTACGATATTTACAGCTTAGCCATCCAGACTTAGAGCTTGATCCTGCACGGATGTGTCCCTATCCCACCATCCCTCAAGCCATTAATGCTGCTGAGCGTGGCAATGTTGATATTGCCGTCGTCCCTGTGGAGAATTCAATTCAAGGGGGCGTAACCATGACCCTCGATAGTCTCTGGCAATCGGAATCTTTGCAAATTCAACAGGCGATCGTCTTGCCAATCGCCCATGCGCTGATTACCCGTGCTCAAGATCTTGCAGATATAAAAGTTGTCTATTCCCACCCTCAAGGTTTAGCTCAATGTCAGCAATGGATTGATCGTTATTTACCCATCGTGCAGCAAATTGCCACCGACTCTACCACCGATGGCTTGCATATTGTTGCTAAAGATGTGACCGTGGCTGCGATCGCATCACAACGCGCCGCTGAAATTTACAACTTGCCAGTTCTGAAATTTCCGATTAACGACCAGCCTGATAATTGCACCCGTTTTTTAGTCTTAGGGCGCACTGCACCCACGACTAAAGGCACACATTCATCGCTTGCCTTTAGTCTCAAACGCAATATGCCAGGAGCCTTAGTTAAACCTTTATTAGTTTTTGCCGATCGCAATATTAACTTGAGTCGGATTGAGTCACGCCCCACCAAGCGATCGCTAGGCGAATATATTTTCTTCCTCGATATTGAAGCCCCCATCGATGATCCTAACTTCAGTGAAGCCTTAAAAGATCTCCAAGAGGTTACCGAAAATCTTAAAATTCTTGGTAGCTATGCCATTACCTAGAGTGCAAAGCGCTGTAAATAAAAAGAGGGCGCTAAGCGCCCTCTTTTTATATTTTGGATTGAGCCAGACGCTTATTTCGCATTAATACATTTTTGCCTTCATTAGTTTGCTCAATTACTAATAGAGGTGTTGGTTTAGCAGATTGATCCCAACTGATCACCGCTAGTCGTCCCTGAATCGTAGGCTGCCAATTCCGATTTTCATCGGAAGCAATCACAAAACTTTCTAGTCCAGCCATCAACTCCTTGAGAATACTTTGTGATCCATTAGAAGGGATTTTTGCTAGTTTGACATGTATCCGAAAAAGTGTGCGAATTTGAGAATTATCATGGTTTTCAGGTTGGTAAGCCACATCAAAAACCACATCAACTTTTCGAGCATTACCACTATCTTCTTCGGTTGGCATCAATGCAGGCGCAACTTTTTGACGCAGATTTAATTTTATCTGAGCCAAGATAATTTCACTGAAATTAGGCTCTTCCATTCTCATACTGAGATAGTCAAGATTGAAATCGCGAGAATTAACCAAATCGGGATTGCGCTCATTCTCATCAATAGTATGTAGCGCTAATTTAAGCTTTTTGCCAAGTTCGTTAGTTTTCAACCTTTCAATCTTCAATAGTTGTCGGGTCTTTTGCAATTGCCAGTAATGATAGGCGATCGCGCCGAGCCCTCCCCATAGCAAGACCAATAGTAAACTCACGCCAACTGTATTTTGCAGTGGCAGAGTTGATTGCTCGATCGCCCCTAGAACACCTTCGCGATCGCTGGTTTTCATGGATATCACAGTTTTTGATGCGTACAACATAGCCAAGCCCCAATCATTTAAGTCGAAATATCAGAAAGCTAACTTTCTTTTCATTACCCTGTTATTACTATTCCCTCAAAACTCCAGAAAATTAATCAAAAAAAAGATGAAAAGTAGCGTAAAGCGCTACTTTTCATCTTTGATATAGCAATAAAAGGTTTGCTTAGGACATAAAACCCCAAATAAAAGTGGCGGCGCGAAGCGCCGCCGCTTTTATTTGGGGTTTTGATTTGTCCTAGAGATCTCTTTTATACCAATTCACGAAAGTGTGACAACACTTTTGTAAATTAAAAACTAAACCTAGTAAGGGTTTTAAAATCAAGAAATGGCAAAGCCATTTCTTGATTTGGTATTACTGCTATGTACCAATTCACAAAATTGTGATGACATTTCTGTAAGTTAAAAACTAAACCCAGTGAGAGGTTGGGTATTTGAGTGCTTTGCACTCAAATACCCAACCAAAAAAATCATTTAAAAGTGTTGCAAGGCAACACTTTTAAATGATTTTTTTGGTTTGTTTAATCAGGAATTGTAGCAAAAGAGAATAAGACGCAAAGCGTCCTATTCTCTTTTAATTAACTTTTGTCAGATTTGCAATTTTCCACTTGCCATCTTCAAAAATTAGCGTGCAAATATATCTACCTCTTGATGGCTGAGACTGCGTGCGATCAATTTTGCCATTGACATAAAGTGTCGGACTCTCAAAGATCTCCACAGTTATATTCGCTTGATTATCTTGAATACCAAACGAACCTGCACGGCTGACCGTAAATTCGCCATAGCTATAAAAAGCATTATTGCTCTGCAACCAATCCATCGACCCTTTGCGCTTTTCATAAGCTTCACCTGTTGTTAGTTCTGCAAGCAATTGACGATCAAAAGGTGGGGCAAACATCTGGTTTTTACTAGCTACCAAATTATTTACGATCGCAACAGCATCAGCCTCAGCCAAAGGTGCGATCGGCACTTTTGGTGAAGCTTTGGGCGTAGGACTAGCCGAAGCTTTAGCTGGAGGCGCAGGCGTGGGACTAGCCGTAGCCGTAGGTTCAACAGCTTGTGGACTAGCTACAGCTGTCGCACTAGGACTTGGGGTAATAGCAGCGTTGTTAGGGGAATTAGTAGAGGGCTTCTCGGCAATCGGTTGAGGATTTGGCTTTTGAGTTGCGATCGCCACACCGATCGCGATCGCAGTGGCAAAGGCTCCACCCCAGACGGCTATCCATAATCCTTGCTTACTGCGATTACTGTCATCATTAATGTTGGGTTGTGGCGCATAGGCTTGCACAGTTTGCGGAGATAGTTGCTCAGGTGCGGGATGGCGATTTACAGCAACAGTATGGATTGGAGCTGTTGGAGCTGGCAATGGCTGGATCGGTTGATAAACTTCTGTTGGAGGAATAGTCGGTTGACTGTTGGACAACAATTCCGTACCCAAATCGCTATTGTTATTTACGCTGTTATTAACACTGACAATGGTGGACTGGAGACCATTTGCTGTGTTAATCAGTGGTTGATTTGGTAATTGGCGATCGCCTAATTTTGCCAAAAGCTGACGAATTTCAGCCGCAGATTCATAGCGATCTTTGTAGTGATAGCGAGTCATTTTTGCTAGCACATCGACTAATCCCGACTTGTTTGGGACAAGATGCTGCCAAATTAATTCCCCTGTTTGATAGTCTTCTTGCAATTCACGAGGTGGCAAACCCGTCAGGGCTTGAATGCAAATTACCCCGATCGCATATAAATCACTGTTTGGTCGCGGTTTGCCTTGAGCTTGCTCACTGGGCATATATCCCAAAGTACCGATCGCTACTGTCGCCGCCGTTTGCCCCTCTTGATTAAGCTGCGTTTGCACTTGCTTAATCGCGCCAAAATCGATCAGCACCAACTTGCCATCCGATCGACGACGAATAATATTATCTGGCTTGATATCACGATGAATTACGCCGTGGCTATGGGTATATTCGACAATGCTTAACAAGTCATCCAAGATCTGCAAAACTTGCTGGTCACTCAGCCGATGGCCGCGCACTAGTTCTAGCTCTAGCGATCGCCCCTCGACAAACTCCTCTACCAAATAAAACTCGCTTGCTTCCTCAAAATAGGCAAGTAAACGCGGAATGCGATCGTGATTGCCTAACTGAGCAAGAGTTTGTGCCTCACTAGTAAATAATCGACTTGCGACTTTTAGATATTCGCGATCGCTACTGGCAGGTTTGAGATGCTTGACCACACAAAGCGGCTCATTTGGTATGCGCGTATCGTGAGCCAGATAAGTATGACCAAATCCACCCTCACCCAACTTGCTAGCTATGCGGTAGCGTCCATCAAGTAATTGACCAATCATGCTTGACTCCATCTCTGCAATAAATATAGCAACCGCCAAGGCGGTTAAGACATAAAAGCCAAAAAATTAGAGGACGCGCTTTGCGCGTCCTCTAATTTTTTGGCTTTTAGAAGGTTCGCAAATTTCATGCTTCACGATTTAACGACACCTTGGTTTATGATGGATAAGCTGTAATGCCTAATAACTGAAATTAAAGTGTTAATGTCAAAAAACGACATAGCGCATAATAGGCATATAGCTTTTTAGAGATAGTTTGTAGACAAGGACTAGTAAACTGCTAGCCGAACCAGTTGTTTTGATGATTTATGGCTAGATACACTCAACATTTCTTGGTTGAAATCGCTCCCGAAAACCTACATTCAACGATTCTTAAAACGTTGGAATCTTGTAGCTTGGTAATTACCTATGAAACCGATGACTATGTAATTGCTCAAGAAATAGAGACGAATGCTTCATTCGCTAAAATGGTGATGGTAGAAGTCTTGATCCATCGTTCTGAGATTGAAGGTAACCAAGCAAAACTGACTAGCGTCACCAAAAATGCCGAGTTGCCCCTGCGGCTTAATAATCACTGTCACAGTATCTCTGATCTCGTTTCTAAAGCATTCTGTGACAGTCCAGAATGGAAGCTATTAGAAGTTATCTCAGGGTATTAGACAGTATTAATGGGAATAAATGGCAAATTATTATCGTGTCCTCGCCGAGAATCGGCAAGCTAGATTTAATTACGAAATCCTCGAAACCCATGAAGCGGGTATCGAGCTACTTGGTACTGAAGTAAAAGCAGTCAAGGGGGGGCAAGCAAATCTAAGAGACGCTTATGGGATTGTGCGTAAGGGTCAGATCATGCTGCTAAATATGTATATTCCCCCGCACCGCACTACCAGTGTGTATTTTAATCATGAGCCAACGCGCACTCGCCGCTTGCTATTACATAAAGATGAAATCCGCAAGTTAATAGCTGAAGTCCAGCAAAAGGGTTTAACCCTAGTACCGCTCAAGGTTTACCAAAAAGAGGGCTGGATTAAAGTTGATCTGGCTGTTGTGCGTAACAAAAAATTGCATGACAAACGCGAAGACATGAAAAAGCGCGATGATAAACGCGAAATTGAACGAGTCATGAAAAATCGTTAATTGTTAAAAACGCCTAGCCTAGTCCCTTTCGCGACGCTGTGTAGTCCTAATGAAATGTACCTACATTTCATTAGGACTACACAGTACATGTGTATTTGTTTAGCGATTTAGAGATTCATGTAAATACAAGATTAAAATGATATAATCATCATCTATTGGGGAGCTATTTTAAGTTGGCAAATCTATGAAGACTATACAGCGCAGTAAAGTATCGGACTACTTAGAACAGAATTTAAGAAGCTCAAGGGAGCGTGATTGGCAAATTTACGGTTCATATACTCCAGATCCAGTCTGTGAGTTAATTGAAGCAATCGCTAGGATTTATAGTCCAAAAAAAGTTGTTGATATTTGTTGTGGTACTGGTAATCTTTTGGGGCGATTTGGAGATTTACTAGTTGTACAAGGGATTGATATAAACCCTGAAATAATTTCACTGGCACAAAAGATAAATCCTGATATTCACTTTTTACAAGCTGATACGCTTGAGTATGATTTTAGTGATATTAAATATGATTTAGTTCTGGGGTCTTTGCCTTTCGGTAGAAAATTACCGAACAAAAAATCGTTAGAAGAGCAGTTGATAACAAAAGGACTAGAACTTTTAGACCAAAATGGCATAGCTATATTTGTAGTGCCAGAAGGAATTCTTTCTGGCGATAGATATAGTAAATTTCGCACCGATTTATTGGAAAAGTTTGCGCTGGATATAATAGTAAGCCTACCAAGTGGAAATTTTCAGCCTTATACATCAATACAAACTTCTATTCTTGTAATAAGAAATAGTAAGCCAAGTAATAAGGTCTTTATGACAGTTTTTGACGGGAATGTAGAGGCAATAACAAGCAATTTCAAGAAAACCGAAGGTGAATTTTATCTTGATGTATCTAAAATCGATGACAGATTAGATAGGGATTTCTATGTGTCAATGAAATCCATAGAAGAAAATCTATCAAATCATCCAAATGTTAGATTATCTGAAATATCTGAAATTATACTTGGTCTTAAATTTGAAAAAGAAGATTTTAAATCTAGCGGCAAGTATTTAGTATTTAACAGAAAAGATAAAGAAGGGAATGATTTTGTAGATAGCATTAAGAATGAGCAATGTATATTGCGAGATAATGACATTGTACTTGGTCTTATTGGTCATGATAATGTTGTTGAAATCTATAAAGAAAATGATTCTAATGTAGTCATTAAAAATAATTACGCAATAGTTCGTCAATCAGAAAATACGCATAAAGATTTATACTTGTATTTAAGTACTTATTTGCAAACTGATCAAGGAAAATTGCTTTTTAAGAAAGCAATAAAAGCATCTTTAAAGGGAAGTAGTATTCCATTCCTCAGCAAGAAAAGCTTGTCAGATATTACTATTCCAGTGATACCCCTTAAAGAACTTAACGAATTAATTTCCAAAAATGCTAGTAAGTTAGATAAAATTCAACGCGATATAAAAGAATACATTGACTATATTAATAATAAAAAATATGATGAGGCTGAGCTTTTAGTTAATGAAAGATTCAATGAATATAGTGAAGAAGAGAAAGAGATTTATCTTAACTTTATTAATAAAGAAAAAGAGGTACAAGAAAAAACTAGACAGTTAGAAGCAAAAGAAAAAGAGCTAGAGGATATGATGTCCATGTTTGCTCACAAATTTCGTAGCCCTTTAGATGCAATTGTTTATAATACAAATCACGAAAATAATCCCAAAGTTTATATTGAAGCCGCACAAACTATGCGTGGCTTACTAGACATATTCAGTATTATCTCTACAGATGATGAATTGCTCAAGGAAAAATTAAAAGACGATATGCAAGGACATGGAAGACTAATTAATGTACTCAATAGTACTTTAAAGATGTCGATGTTACATTTGTTATCTGTTTCAGGAATAGATAAAATACGTCAACACTATATTTATTATGCAATTGAGCATGGCAAAGTAGAGAATACAGTAACTCCTAAAATCTGGTATGACGACTACGATGAACTAGAAGCTTTTTTACAATCAGAATGGGAACAAAGCTTTTCTTCTCTGATAAGTAAGCCTTTTGAGTTAACTGATCAACTTAATTGGATTCAAAAACATTTCTTTAGATTAGAAATTGTTGGATTTGATCGTGATGATATTCAGTTTAAGGAATATGGCGTAACTGAGTCTTTCTTCGTCATTTTATTAAATGAAATAATAATTAATGCTTTCAAATATTATGCATCTGACACAAAAGAGTCAGTCAAACTAACATATCGTGATAATGGGAAGCATCAAGTTATAGAATGTTGCAATCCTAGTACTCGTTCTGAACGAACGAAAAGTAAGGGTAGTGGTAAGGGACACACTTTCTTATCTGCGTTAGCTCGTAAAACAAATAGTCATTTTGTTAAGCCTATACATCAGGATAATTTTGTTATAAATTTTGCCATTCCTACACAACTGTTGAAAACTGATTTTTAAATGACTTATGAGCTACTTTTTGTGGGTTGAAGATTTTGAGAACTCTGTAGAAATAACTGCAAATTACGTGTTAGGGCGCATTATTGAAACTTCATTTGATAAAGACAAACGAAAACTAAGGAAAAATTTAAAGAATCAAGGTGTTTTTCTTGAGTTAAACTTTCAGGACGGATTTAACTTTGTCAAAAATCACTTAAACAAAATTGACTATATTATCCTTGATATAGATCTCATATCTCATAGTGGTGGGATCGAGGATATTAGCGATGATGTTTTAATTTTGCTAGAAGATTTTCAAGATTACAGAAGAAAACAAGATGAATCTGAAGATGGAGAATCATTTAAAGATGCGTGTAATAAATTAAAAGAAATTGCTGGTTTCTACCTTTATACCCAGTTAGTTGTTGAGTTAGGTTTTCCCAAGACACACATTTTATTCTGCTCAAATCATGGTGAAAATACTAAAACTATACAGAAGGCTTTTAAAGACGCAAGAATATCACTCCCACCGATCTATGAAAAGTCTAATATTGGAGTACAAGAATGGGTTAAGTCATGTTATGAAAACCCTTATTCACGCTTGCGTCGCGGGATTATCGAAGGATGTCAGTATTTCAAAACTCTGGCTGACGATAAGCTGCGTTTCAACAACTTCATTAAAGAGTCTGATAAACATATCACTTGTGAAGATTTACATAATTATTTAGATGTGCTAGCAAATTTTTTGCCACTTAAAGAGCCACAAGATAAATCTATATTCTACAAACTCTTTGTTAGAACTTTAGCTCATGAATGGGAATCCGTTGATCCAAAAAAGGAATCAACTACAAACATGAAAGAGTTATTTGCTTTTGTGTCTACTATGAAAATGACTAGGAATTGGTTAGCTCATAGTCGTATATTTGAAAGTATGAATGAGCAAGATGTTGCTTATCTATTTATGGTTAATATGCGTGCTATGTTTACATTAGATAGTGGTTTGCTAAGTCATGAGATATACTTACTAAAATTGTTTAAGGAACCAATTTCAGAACAGAAACTCAAAGAGAATATTGGCGATAACTTTAAGAGCAGGAAAATTCCACTAGAGAAAAGCTATGCTACTTTGCTAACTAAAACTAATAACACTTGGCAAGCAATTAATTTTCATGAAGCATTAAATAAATTACAACAAAATGATAAGAAGAAAGATGCTAACTATTTAATTAAAGGATTGTATCAAATCTTTTGGTTCTTAACTTCAAATGGCTATGTCTTTATCCCAAGAGACAAAGAAAGACTGGAGCAAATCAAAAGATTAAACTATGATTTTCAATATTTTGAGTATTCCAAAGATAATCAAAATAGTTTCATTTTTCAAATAGCTAGGCATATTTACAAACGAAGTTTTGAAGAATAACTTGCCAAACAAAGAATATATCGAATCTCAATGTGTTGCTTATTTGGCTGTCAAAAATAGGTTTGTATTTAGTGGGTTGCCATCATTTCTAGCTCGTAGAGACTTGCGTACAAACCTTGTTTGGCGATTAGTTGCTCATGAGAGCCAGCTTCAACCACTTCACCTTGCTTGAGTACGAGAATGCGATCTACATTGCGAATCGTCGATAGACGGTGGGCAATAATAATCGTGGTGCGATTAATCAAAAGCCTATCTAAGGCTTGTTGAATCAAGAATTCTGTACTGACATCGAGGCTAGCAGTCGCTTCGTCCAAAATCAAAATTCTTGGATCGCGGATCGCGGCTCTGGCAAAGGCTAATAATTGCTTTTGTCCACCAGATAGATTCGTACCGCGCTCGCGAACTTGAGTTGCATAGGCTTCAGGGAGATCTTGAATGAAGCGATCTACATTCATCAGTTCGGCAGCTTCAACCACTTGCTCGATCGCATAGTCTTCGCCCAATGTAATGTTTTCTTTAATATCGCCAGAAAACAAAAAGGCATCCTGCAAAATCACACCCACACAACGCCGCAATTCCGCTTGGGTAATTTCGCGAATATCGATGCCATCAATTAAAATTCTGCCTTTAGTTGGTTCGTAAAGACGAGATAGCAGCCGAATAATTGAGCTTTTACCAGCACCTGTGGGGCCAACGAGGGCGATTTTTTCACCTGCTTTGAGGGTGAAGGTAACATCCTTAAGGACATACTCATCAGGCTTGTAGCCAAACCACACATGGTCAAAGCAAATTTCGCCAGTGCCATCAAGGGGCAAAGTTTTGGGATATTCAGGATCGCGAATTTCGATCGGTTCTTGCAAAATAGCGTTTATACGTTCAACCGCCGTAAATCCTGCTTGAATTGTGGTGAATTTCTCGGCTAGTTGACGAATTGGGTCAAAAAGTCGCTGTGAGAACAAGACAAAAGCAGAAAGCTCGCCAAAGGTGAGATTCTTTTGAACAATTTGTCCACCGCCTAACCAAAGAACACCTGCGATCGCCACTAGAGCGATCCATTCCAGCGTTGCGGATACAGCCGAGTCATGAAAAACTGTGCGGTTTACCTCAGCCACATATTGCTCATTGACTTTGAGGTGTTGAGCAGAGTTAAATTTTTCACGGCGAAATAGCTGAACGATACTCGCGCCAATAATATTTTCTTGGAGAATTGAGTTGAGTTCTGACAAGCGATCGCGTGCTTTGAAATTGGCTTTGCGATACTCGTACTGAAAATAAACAATTAAGCCCGTAACTGGGATCACCATTGCTAAAAGCAATAGAGCCAAATCCCATCGCAACAAAAACATAAATATTGCGATTGTGCCGATCGCGGCAAAATCGCTAAGGACACCGACTGCACCAGTAGCAAATACGTCACCTAGTGCTTCAACATCACTAGTTAAGCGGGTAATCAATTTGCCAACAGGTGTGCGATCAAAAAAACTAGTTGACAAGGAAGTAACGTGACGAAACAAATCGGTGCGAATATCCGCCGTAATTTTTTGTCCGACCTCTTGTACCAAGTAGCCCTGCCAAGACTGAAACGCAAGACGGACTGCGATCGTCAAGAGAATGACTAAGCAAATCCACCGCAAACCCAACAAATCGCCACTTTTAATTGGGCCATCAATGCCTTGCTGTACCAGAATTGGCTGAACAGCACTAGCGATCGATAGGGGCACAAGTAAAAGCAGCGATATGACAAGCTGTTTAGAATTTTTCTTTGCGTATGGCAATAAGCTCAACATCAATCGCCAGTCATTACTTTTGACCAGCTTTGAAGGTTGAGATTTGGCAGAGCTAGCGTTGGAAGTGTTGATCACTATTCGAGATCCCTGTTACCTGGGTTGCGAGATGGATCGCTATTGAGGAAGCCAAATACGAACAAGCTGATAAAGAATATGACAGTGATATAGACCACTATTTTTAAAGTGAGCATAAATAAATAATCTCCGTATAAATATCTAAGAATTTATCCTATGTTCAATCTTATAGGAAAAGATGGGAATTCCTTATACTTCCTTAAGATTAGCTATTTGCTGTTGAGTATAAATACTTAATTTTGGGGTTAGGAAAAATCAAAACCCAAGAATTGATTAGCGGCGCTTCGCGCCGTCAATCAATTCTTGGGTTTTATTTCCTAAGCTTTGCTTAGTCTTAACCTTAAAATCTTTTATGATTGCAATACTTGTCCCAAAAGTTGCGATCGCTCGATATATAGGGATACTTGACAGGCGATCGCCTTTAATAGTTTTTCATCTAAAGCTGAATAAGCAAGGGTAATTTCTTGAACATTCTCGGCTGTAATTGAAATATCTTTAACTTTACGATTTATTAACTGAAAAACCCCGATCGTACTCCTTTGCCAATCAAACATGGGAACTGCCAAAACTGAGCGGGTGTGATATTCAATATCACAATCAAACGTCTTATGGTGTTGATATATCGCATCATCTGGTAAATCATGGGCATCGGATAAATTTAGCGTCTCGCCCGTCATCGCCACATAGCCGACGATACTATCTTGATTTAGTGGCACTGCAAAGTTGACTAGCGATCGCTCAGGCTGCGAATCATTTTGAGCTACTTCAAAGCAGACTGTATGCACTGGGGCAGAGCGATCAATTAGATAAATACTACCTGCGTCACTTGCTGTCACTTTGCGGGTTGTCGCTAATGCTGACTCTAAAAAAGCTCGTAAGTCATTAGTGCTAGATAGAGACACTGATAAAGCCAACAGATCATCGAGCAAGCATTTGTAATAATGCAACTGCTCTAAGCCCTGAGGATTGGAGGGGGAAATATCTTCAGATGTTTCTGGTTGCCAGCCTAAATCAGGAGTCATGGATGTTGCCAATATCTTTGAATAATGTCCTGCTCAGCACAAATAATACCAATTCTCAAAATGACAAAGCCATATTAAGAATCCAAAAAACTTACTAGGTTAAATTTTTAATTCTTGAAAAAGCATAGTCACACTTTCGAGAATTGTTATAAAACAGATTTTTAGGAATTTAGTCTTAGCCGCACAAGCTAACCGAATAATACTAGCAAAATCAACTCAGAAAAACACTAAAACCAGAAATTGACGGCGACGCGAAGCGCCGCCGTCAATTTTTTAATCTTCGTCATCATCAAATTGCAGATCGTCTATGGGATAGACATCTGGCCAAGCCGATGCACCATGCTCATAAACATCAATACCAATGCGATCGGCTTCAGTATTGACTCGTAACAGTCCAACAGCATTGAGTGCGCCAAACATTAAAAATGAGAACATAACAACAAAGATGATAATCGCTACTTCACCACCGAGTTGTACTCCAAGCAAATCAAAACCACCTCCTAGGAATAGACCAGCTTTTTTATTCATCGTTAATGCTGGGTGTCCAAATAAGCCAACACAAATTATGCCCATCATGCCGCATACGCCATGCACCGCAAATGCGCCTACAGGATCGTCAATTTCAAACCATTCAATAATATCTACAGCAATAAGTACAAGGACACCAGCCACTGCGCCAATTAATGCAGCCGCCCAGGGCATGACATAAGCACAGCCTGCCGTAATCGCGACTAAGCCAGCTAGTGAGCCGTTTAGTCCACAGAATAAGTGCCACTGACCAATGCGAAAGTAAATGTAGAGAAATGCAGTCATTGCGCCAGCCGCCGCCGCTAGAGTCGTATTGACAACGATCAATCCTGCTAGTCCAGGATTACTGAGTGACAGGGTTGAACCAGCATTAAACCCATACCAACCAAACCATAAAATCATCGTGCCAATGGTCGCATAGCCAAGGTTGTGTGCTGGCGGGATTTGTCCCCATACCCGATCTGGGCGAGGACCTAGAATATATGCACCAACTAAAGCTGTCCAGCCACCTACAGTATGTACGGCGGCATCTCCTGCAAAATCATGGAAACCGAGCTTATATAACCAACCACCATTATTCCAAACCCAATGCACGACGATAGGATACATTACAGCTCCCATGATAAAAGCGTAAATTAAGTCGCCTTTAAAATCGGTGCGCTCAGCCATTGACCCCGTGGTGATCGTACTTGCTGTTGCAGAAAAAGCAAACTGAAAGAAGAAAAGGGTGAATGTACTGACTGGAGCCGTCGAACCGCCAGCACCCATTGCATATTCGATCGCACCGTTATTGATCGTTAATGCATTATTTAAAAAGAACCCATCTATTCCAAAAAAACCATTGCTAGTTGTACCAAACGCGATCGCAAAACCCGTAACCCACCATGCCAAGAGTGTAATAGCCGCATCAACAAAGTTTTCGGCTAGTGTATTCACAACCCCCGTTTGTCGGACTAGTCCTGCCTCTAGCATGGCAAAGCCACATTGCATGAAAAACACTAGAAACCCAGTGATTAGTACCCAACCCGTATCAACTGACAATCGCAGTTCATTAGTCGTTTTGCTCAAAGATTCGAGCGTTGGAGCTTCGACTGCATGGGCGATCGTCGGCGTAAATGCAGCAAATATCGCTGCCCCGATCGCGATCGCCAAAAAACGCGCCAAATAATTCTTTCTTTTTGTTGTGACTTTTGCCATGATTAGATCCATACACCGCTATTTGGATTGTTGAGCATTTTTAAAGTTTGTCTTGAAGATTTTCGATTGATAGCTAAGTACTTGTTCATAGTTAAAAAAGCAGAGTCAAAATCTGTATCTCCTACTGTGAAAGCGTCATAGATTGGGGGGGATATTTAATTGTGCCTAGCTACTTACAACACCAACAAGATTAATCATCGCAGGATGATAATTTGATCAGGCGATGCTTTTGGTAAAGTTTGATTCCCCTAAAGCCTATTAAATATCTCAGCATAATTAAAGAACCAGAGCCAAAATGTGTATCACCCGCAAAGCGAGTGGTAGAAATTTTGGGGATTTTATATTTAATTGTGCCTATGTAATTAATTTAGTCGCTTATCCCCTTATCAAATTGTTAGAAATTAATAGATAAATAACAGCAAAGTTAATTTTGCAAATAGACGTATGTTTAGCACTGCTTTCTTATACGTTTATATGTTTAGCCCTGCTTTCTTATACGTTTAAAGGATGATCTGTGAAAGTGTCGATAAGTACAAGTCAAACTTGTGAGATTACAACAACAGACTGAAGCTCCGCCAATATGTGTGATCACTGTCACAGTAAGAATGTTTAACGATCGCAGTTTCATTGTGAGCTGAGTCACTACTAAAAACCGAAAAAAGAATCATACTCTACTCACTAGCGACGTATCTACATAATTTCTCCCCGCAAGAATGCCTCCTGCGGGTTTTTTATGTCAAAAGATAGAAACTGCGCTCTGCTAAGTCTCTATCTTTTGGATCGTAAACAATTCGTTACAATATTGTGTAGAAACTTAATCTAATGCAAAAACAACGCAAAAAATATGTACCTAACATGGCTAGACAGTAATTCTTGGCTAATCGAGATTGCAGGCAAACGCATTTTGCTTGATCCTTGGCTAGTTGATGCGCTGATGTTTGGTAATGCTGCGTGGTTTTTCAAATCTGAGCGACGGACACCAAGAGAAATCCCCCCAAATATTGATTTGATTTTACTGTCACAGGGCTTGCCAGATCACGCTCACCCCGCAACGCTTAAGCAACTTGATCACCAAATTCCTGTAGTGGGTTCACCCAGTGCCGCAAAGCTGGTTAAACAAATGGACTATCAACAAGTTACATCTCTTGCCCATGGTGAAGTATTCAGCATTCCCAATCTCCTAGAAATTAGCGCCGTGATGGGGTCGCCCACGGGACCAAATACCTTTGAGAATGGGTATGTTTTGAAAGATCTCGTGGAAGGAACTTCTATTTATTACGAGCCTCACGGCTATCATGCAGCTGCAATTCAGGAATTTGCGCCTGTTGATGTGGTGATTACACCCACGATTGATTTGAAGTTGCCTCTCATTGGTACGGTCATTAAGGGACAACAAGGTGCGGTGCAGGTCGCAAAGTGGCTAAAGCCTCAAGTAATATTGCCCACTGCCGCAGGTGGTGATTTGACCTATAGCGGTTTCTTGCTAAATATCCTCAAGGCGGAAGGTACGATGGATTCTTTGAGATCGCTATTTACAGAAAATAATATTTCCACACAGGTGATCGAGCCTAAACCTTGGGAACGCTTTGAAGTCAAGCTCCAGAAATTAGCCGTCACATAAAGTCACATAAAAAAGAGAGCGCTTAGCGCTCCCTTTCAATCTCTTTAAAAAAGAATGAGCGCCCAGCGCTCATTCTTTTTTGGTTTTAGAACTTGACTGAAGCAGTCTTCTTTTCGGGTATCTTCGTGTATTCTGCAACGATTTTGCGAAACTCTTCGCCGTCTAAAGTTTCTACATCTAGCAGAATATCGACTAGGCGATCGCACAAGTCACGATTTTCTTCGATTAAGCGCTTGGCAGTGTAGTAGCAGTTTTGGGCAATCTGACGGATTTGACGATCAATGCGATCGCCTAGTTTGACCGAATAATCATTTTGAGGCATCATATTGCGTCCCAAAAAGATCTCGCCGCTTTCGCTTTCGAGTGCGCCTAAGCCCAAATCTGACATGCCAAATTGAGTCACCATCAATCGCGTCAGTCTTGCGACTTGCTGGAAATCGCCCGATGCGCCTGTGGTAATTTCGGCATCGCCAAAGACTACTTCTTCGGCAGCTCTACCACCGAGCATCATCGTAATTGTGTCCAGAATCTGCGATCGCGACTCTAGACCATATTCTTCATCGGGCACACCTTTAGCAAATCCCCCGATACCACCAGAACGCGGCACAATGGTTATTTTGTCGAGCAAAGATGCATTCTTAAGCAAGGTCATTACCAAGGCATGACCAACTTCGTGATAAGCAACCAGACGTTTTTTGGAGCTATCGAGCATTGGCTTCATGGTTAAACCAATGGTAATGCGATCGATCGCATCGGCAATTTCTAATTCACCGATCGCCTCTTTATAACGACGTGCTGCTAGGATTGCTGCCTCGTTTAATAGATTTGCCAAATCCGCACCTGCAAACCCAGGAGTCAAACGGGCTACTGACTCAAGTGATACATTTTCCTCAAGTTTTTTATTGCGGGCATGGACTTTGAGAATTTCTTGACGACCTTTATAGTCAGGATAGTCAACTGTAATTTGGCGATCAAAACGACCTGGTCTTAGCAAAGCACTATCCAACACATCAGGACGATTAGTTGCAGCAACCACAATCACGCCTGAATTACCTTGAAATCCGTCCATTTCTGTAAGCATCTGGTTGAGAGTTTGCTCACGTTCATCGTTGCCGCCGCCGATGCCCGATCCACGTTGCCGACCGACGGCATCAATTTCATCAATGAAAATGATACATGGAGCATTATCTTTGGCTTTTTGGAATAAATCACGGACGCGGGAAGCACCCACACCCACAAACATTTCTACAAATTCTGAACCTGACAGAGAGAAGAATGGAACCCCCGCCTCTCCTGCGATCGCCTTGGCTAATAAAGTCTTACCTGTCCCTGGAGGCCCAATCAGCAAAACGCCTTTAGGTATTTTTGCGCCCACTGCGGTAAAGCGATCGGGTTGTTTAAGAAATGTAACGACTTCCTGTAACTCTTCCTTTGCCGTATCAATCCCCGCCACATCTTCAAACATGATTCCTGTTTTTGCTTCGGGAGAGAATCTTGCTTTAGTCTTGCCAAAGCTGAGGGTCTGTCCAGGTCCTCCAGGAGCATTGCTGAGGCGGCGTAACACCATTAGCAATATAAAAATCAGTAGCATGGGCACAAAAAATGTACTCACCAGTTGCCAAATTAAGGTTGGCTGCTGAGGAGCTTTCACCGCTGTATCGACACCATTTTCGCGTAATGCCTTCATTAACTCGGTATTGCCATCACGGGCAATTAAGTCAACCCTGACCCTGCGCCCACCATCTTTCAAAACTGCTTCCGCTGCTAGACCATTGCTTTCTAAATCGATTTTTTGAACTCGATTTTCTTTCACATTTGCAAGCAGTTCGGTGTAGCTGATGGTCACAACGCTTTCAGTATCTGTTTGCGCAGATACTGGTAAGGTGGTCGCTACACTTTGCAATATGGCTAAACTTACGACCGTTGTTTTGACTCGTCGCCAAAAGTTTGCCAAAAAGATTTTTTTTCCAGAAGACATCACTGCCTGTCGCTCCTTATTGCCCCGTCGATGCGGTAATCGGTTGACTTAACTATTTATCTAGTCTAATGCATTAGCTCAATACCTGTTATACAGATATATCAATGCAAGAGATAGCTTGGACAAAGCAAAATAAATAAAGGTGGAGCGAAGCGCCACCTTTATTTATTTGGGTTTTAGTGCAATATTAACTGGCGATAGCTAGATGAAAACTTTATTTAGAAAGGAAAAACAATGAATTGGGTTGCTGACAAGATTAAGTGGATTATGCTTTTGTCTGGTTTGCTGACTTGTACATTGTTTTATGCCGCGATCGCACCTCAAGCAGCACTGAATTCTTTCTTTGGCGCTTCTCTTGAAGGTCAGCTTTCTGAAATCATTGTCCGTAATTGGGGAGCTTTAATAACTCTTGTGGGAGTGATGCAAATATATGGGGCATTTAACTCCATAAATCGTTCATTAATTGTGGTTATTTCAATTATTAGCAAGCTGACCTTCGTTAGTTTGGTGCTGATTTACGGTAGACAATATCTTGGTCAAGCAGGAACTGCGGTGATAATTGATTTGGTAATGGTCATACTGTTTATCATTTATATGATCAGCGATCGCCAAAAAATCACCAACAAAATATAGCGATCGAATCAACCCCAAAAAATTAGAGCGGTGCGAAGCGCCGCTCTAATTTTTAAATTTTTATGTTAAGAAGCGTAGCAATTCTAGAGAAAGATAGATTTACTTCATATTCTCTATAGCGCTATGAGACAATTACAATAAAATACACGCAAGCAACGCTACGCATATTCATATCCATGAACGCCACAACAAATATTCAGCCCTTTTCTGCCGACGATTTTGCCAACGCCCTCGCCGAACATAACTACGAATTTGCCGTTGGGCAAACGGTGAAGGGCAAGGTTGTGTCAGTAGAAAGTAGTGGCATTTATGTCGATATTGGCGCAAAGTCTTTAGGTTTCCTTCCCATCGAAGAAGCAACTCTTAGTGGTGCTTCGCGCTCTAATAGTGATGCTTTCCCGATCGGTAATGAGTACGAATTTCTGATCATTAGTAGTCAAAATGCTGATGGTGAAGTGAAGCTATCAGTGCGCCGTTTGTTATTCAAGCAAGCTTGGCAAACTCTCCGTGATTATCAAGCAGAGTCGAAAGTCTTTGAATGTCGGGTAATTGGCACAAACAGCGGCGGTGTAATCGTTGACTCTGTTGGTTTACGAGGCTTTGTACCGCGATCGCATCTTTCTGACACCTCAGATCTCGCTAAACTGATTGGCAAAATGTTGCCTGTGATGGTTTTAGAAGCTGACGAAACCCGCAAAAAGCTGGTGCTATCTAACCGTCAAGCTGCCAAACTCGCTGCAATGAACCAACTTGCTAAGGGACAACTGATTACAGGTCGAGTATCCAATATTCGTCCTTTTGGAGCCTTTGTAGAATTTGCTGGAGTTTCAGGGTTGTTACATGTTAAGGAAATGAGCCAAAAGCCCGTCAGCGATCCTACTCGTGTATTTCAAATCAATGACATGATCAAGGCTGTAGTGGTCGATATCGATGAGTCACGCGATCGCATTGCTCTATCTACCAAGATCCTTGAGCTTCATGCAGGTGAAATGCTCGATAACTCAGCGCAAGTATTTGCTGAAGCCGAAGAGCGTCTCGAAAAAAATATCAGCAAACTCTGGGAAGCCTAATCTCCAAAAAGAAGGTGACGCAGATCGTCACCTTCTTTTTGGCTTTTTTAATTTTTTCGTGAGACTAATCAATTTTGAACTTAGAATATTAGCAGCCATCGAAATATTTAAAATTAAGTAATTAAAGTCAAATTTATGGAAACTAATTTTCTCGGTCTTCTAGCTACTGTCCTAGCCATATTTGTGCCGACCGTCTTCTTGTTGACACTGTATATCCAAACATCTAGCCGTGAAGAAGGTCAGAGCAGCAAATAAACAAACAAAAAAGCACAGCCATTTAGCTGTGCTTTTTTGTGTTGATTACGCGATCGCAGTTTGTGCAAGTTCAAGAACCTATTTGTAAAAGTGTTGCTTCGCAACACCTTTACAAATAGGTTCTTGTTTCTGGTTTGAGCGCAAAGCGCTGTAAATGGTTTCTAAGGATAAATTTTCTGCAATATTAAAGCCTGCCTGATCATTAAACGCTTTGGCTCATTTAGCTTCAATAAAAATATGGTGGTTCTTCCAATATTGGTTAAGCCGACAATATAACTTCCTTCAATTTTAAAGTGATCACCCCATTTGTACAATCGCGGATTAAATAGAGACGTAATCTCTTTAGTTATGGGATCAATGCTGGTTAAATCTGACCCTTTGTATCGGTTGCAAGGAAGGCAAGACAGCACTAAATTGTCTATATTCGACGATCCTCCATGCTTGATCGCGACTGCATGATCTACTTCATGGCTATAGATAGAAAAATCTTGATGGATCAGGCAATATTCGCATTTCCCGCTTGCCCGATCGCTCACAAACTGTCTACTAGATATGGAAATATAGACGGTCATTCTGAATTAGAGCTACTGGTCTTTGGGGATTTTATGGCAGCGTAGGCTCTTATTTTCATCATTGTCATGAGGGTATCAAGTTGCTCGTAAAGATTCAGTTCTGCTATTTCTGACGAAACAAGGTTTACATCACGATTTTTTTGGAGCAATTCGCGCAATCGCATTTGAGATTGTTCAGAAACTTTGAAGTTGGCAATCTGCTCTGATGTAGGGCGATTTACTAAAAAATCAATAATCTCCAGATAAGTTGGTAACTCTGTGGGCGGAGGATTGCTAGATACATCAAGTTTATCTGTAATGGTTTCGAGGAGTGATGATGTATTGACTAGATTGGCGAAAATTTCTGAAATTTGATTTTGGTATGGGGCTAGCCGTTGGGCTAATTCGTCGGGAATCTCAATGGTTAGCTGAGCCATTTTTTTGTGATGTTTTGGACTGCTATTTTAAAATTATAACAAGAAAAAAAGGAGCGCGTAAAGCGCTCCTTTTTGATTAAGGTGCTAGGGCGTTGCCTCTCAGCAAACTGCCGATTGTCTTAGCAGTAATTTTCAACTGTGTGAAAGGATTGGCTGGCACAACGGTCTTGTAGAGATAGCTGTCAAAGGTGAGCTTCTGCACATCCTTGTCGGCACACATTTCCACAAAGGCTTCGCGGGTGGCGTTGGTGGCGTAAAACACATTCTGAAGAATGTCGAGAACCTTGTAGGTCAAGCCATACTGTTTGTCCCAACGCTTGATGTAAACCTTGAGATCAGCTTCGGTAGGAATGCGCTTGCCTGCTTCGGCAAACTCCACGATCGCTTCGGCGCACATCCGACCCGACTTAGCGGCAAAGTAAATACCTTCGCCACTCGACTTGGTTACATAGCCAGCCGCATCGCCAACGAGAGCAATCCGACCAACCACACGGCGAGGTCTTGGATGCTCAGGGATTGGGTGCGCTTCGACTTTGATCACTTCGCCACCTTCGATCCTTGGCAAAGCACGGGCACGGATGCCTGCTTGCAGCTTCTTGATCATGCGTTGGTTTTTGTGCATTGTGCCAGTACCAACCGCTACGTGATCGTATTTTGGGAATACCCATGCGTAGAAGTCAGGCGAAACATCATCACCAACGTACATCTCGGCTAAATCTTTGTAATACTCCATTTTTTCTGGAGAAATGCGAATACGTTCTTGGAAAGCGATCGCATAGTTATAGTCACCCGCATCCATTGCTTTGGCGACAACTGAGTTAGCACCATCAGCACCGACAATCAGATCGACTTCAAGAGTACGCATGACCCCTTCGTTGCCACCTTCAGCAAAGTCTGAATAGCTAAGAACGTAAGGCTTCTTGCCATTTTCAGTGATCTTAATGTCAAGAATGCGACCATTGATCAAATTTGCACCAAGCTTGGCAGCGCGTTCGCGTAAAAATGCATCTAAAACTTCGCGGCGACACATACCGATATATTCATCGGGATTATCTAATTTGATGTCTACTTCCACATTGCTGGGAGAGATCATCTTCATATTGCGAACGCGGCGATCGATGATTTCGTCAGGCAGATCAAATTCTTGAACCATACATAGAGGAATTGCTCCACCGCAGGGTTTGGCGTTGTCCAGTTTACGCTCAAATATGTAGGTCTCAATTCCTGCTTTGGCAAGTGTTTCAGCAGCACATGAACCCGCAGGCCCGCCGCCTACAACAGCAACTCGTAATGTCAAAATACGCTCCTAAAGCTTTATTTAATCGAGGTTTAACTATTCTGGATGTTAGCATTGCCACCAGAGTGATTGGGGCAAAATTGATGAATATTAACATTTGTATTGTTTTATGTATCGTGAAAGTCTTGTTTAGGATATAAAACCCAAAAGGTAAGTGGCGTTACGAAGCGCCGCCACTTACCTTTTGGGTTTTAATCTGTGAATGTTGTGTTAGTTTCTAGGGTAGATATCAACAGATAAAGCTAAATATGAAATATCTCACAGGTGCGATCGCCAATATTTCT
The DNA here is from genome assembly GCA_044354985.1 of Pseudanabaena sp. Lineage (GTDB taxonomy): Bacteria > Cyanobacteriota > Cyanobacteriia > Pseudanabaenales > Pseudanabaenaceae > Pseudanabaena. Next base: position 31,467 of record JBIKYZ010000013.1, read on the forward strand.
CGCCTATTGATTACCCGATCTGCCACTTTGATATTTTTGCTGAGTGCAATTAGTGGTGTGGCGATCGTGAATTCTAGCGAAGCCGCCGAAACCGTCAATTTTCGATTTAATATTTTTGAAGTTTCTGTATCTGTTGATGACCTAGAGAATTTTTCTAAAACTGGCGAGTTACGTGGTGCGCTGGACATGGCTTCGCGTTATATTTCTGCGCCAGACATGGCAAACTTTCGGCGTATCCTCACAGAGCGAGCCGATGTGCCTATCTCTCTATTGTCGAGATTCTTATACACATCGCAAGGAGAAAGAGCGTTAGATATCTTAGGTGAGTTTATTAAAACTGGCCCAAATCTATCGGGTAATCGCGCTATCCGAGCGGCGGCAGTTTTGGCAACAGCCGACAAGCAGAACGGTTTATCTTTGCTCAGTTTCCTACGAAAATTCCCTACATCAGATATTTATTTCGATATTCAAGAAGGGCTGCAAACAGTTGGGGAATTAAGCGACTTGTTGCAAAACACCCAAAAAGTTGTGCAAATGGTCAATGCTGAAGCCACTAAGCAAGCAGGATCGGTAACGCCAGCACCTTCACCGATTGAGTTAGCTGATTTGCGGGATCAAGGTAAAAGTCAATGGGAGCGCTATAGCCTCAAAGCGCCAGCTCTAGATAATAGATATGAAATTCCCTTTTATTTATTTGTCCCTAAACTGACCAATAAGTCTGTCCCCGTACCTGCGATCGTCATCTATCCTGGGCTAATCTCTAACCGTGAACCATTGCTCTATCTTTCCGAACATCTTGCCTCCTATGGGTTTGCCGTAGTACTAACAGTTTCGCCCAATAGCAGTGCCGAGCAATTAGACAAATTGATTATCGGTGCAGCAAGTGAGATTGCGCCGCCAGAAAGCTTTGTTGAACGCCCACAGGATATAACTGCGGTACTAAATTATCTAGAGAAGTCGCCACAGGCGGCTAATGTCAATTGGCAAAATGTGGGCATGGTTGGACATTCTTTTGGTGGCTATGCAGCTCTCGCTCTAGTTAGTGATGCCCAGATCCAGTTCGCTGATTTGACCGAAGCTTGTCAAGGTAAATATAAGTGGAATGCTTCGCTGCTATTGCAATGCGTAGCTCTAGGTTTACCCAACCAAACCTACAAATTAGGTGATTCACGAATCAAAGCGGCGATCGCAGTTAACCCAGTGACTAGTCATGTTTTGGGTAAAGCGACTTTGAGCAAAATCACTGTCCCGATCGCGATCGTTGGTAGTTCAGATGATACTTTTGCCCCTGTGGTTTCCGAGCAAATTGTGCCTTTTACATGGTTAACCTCACCAAATCGATATTTAGTATTGCTAAATAAAGCTGGGCATACTGCGGTTACGGCAATAACATCAAGCGATCGCCTCAGTCCTGAAGTCAGTAATGTTTTGGCTGGTTCAACTGCGATCGAATCGCAGGACTATCTCAAGTTGATGAGTGTTGCCTTTTTCAAAACCCATCTAGTTCAAGAAACTAGTTTTGCTGATTACCTCACACCCACATATTTTGCCAATATATCAACCCCTAGCGCACAGGTGAGCTTATTGCGATCGCTCACCATCGAAACAATTGATGCAGCAATCAAAAATTAGCAAGCTTACAGCGCTTTTAGCTTTGAGCAAAAAGCGCTGTAATAGCAACAGTAGGTGGGCAAGCCCCATCATGAGCCTAAGTAGCTAGGCATAATTTACCAACCAAAACCCTTAAAGTTGCGACCCTCAGGGTCGTAACTTTAAGGGTTTTGGCAATTTATTTTGCACAAGTACTGATTGATTTTCTTAATAGTTCTTAACAAGCAAACCTTATTTCTAGATATAACTACCCATAAATTAGAGACTAGTCGTAAAATAGGCAGTCAGATAGGTATTTAAACTGCAATTTATCAACAAAATCCTTTAGCAGCCCCAAATTAAGTAAAAGAGAACAGCACAAGACTATGGTAGCTACTCCTTCTAAACCCGATGTAAGCCAGTCAAACCAACAAAAGGTTAATGGGACTGGCCGACGCGATAGTATCTTGACCCCTCGCTTCTACACTACAGACTTTGAAGCGATGGCGAAGATGCAAATCTTCGATCTCACACCAGATTACGAAGCGATCCTCGAAGAATTCAAATTTGACTACAATCGTCGTCACTTTGTTCGCACTGCTGATTTCAATCAGTCATGGGATCATATTGATCCAAAAGTGAGAGAGCATTTTCGTGTATTCCTCGAAGGATCTTGCACCTCAGAATTTTCTGGTTTTCTCCTTTACAAAGAAATTGCCGTCAAAATTAAAGACAAGAATCCACTCATGGCTGAAATCTTTAGCCTGATGAGCCGAGACGAAGCTCGTCATGCTGGTTTCTTAAACAAGGCTATGCCAGACTTCGATCTCCAACTCGATCTTTCGACATTATCCAAAACCAAGAAATATACCTACTTCGCACCGAAGTTTATTTTCTACGCCACCTATCTATCTGAAAAGATTGGCTACTGGCGCTATATCAAGATTCACCAACATTTCCTTGCTCATCCTGAATATCGGATTTATCCCATCTTCAATTTCTTTGAAAATTGGTGTCAAGATGAGAGCCGTCATGGTGATTTCTGTAGTTTGCTTCTGCGTAGTGATGCAAATAATATCAACGGGCTCAGAGCTAATCTCTGGAGCAAGTTCTTCTTGCTATCAGTATTCGCGACTATGTATCTCAATGATATTTGCGTCCGCAATGAGTTTTATGAATCCATCGGCATGGATACGAGAAAATATGTTGATGAAGTTCTCCGCGAGACCAATCGCGATGCGGCAAAGGCTTTCCCTGTAATTATCAACATGGAAAATCCTAAGTTCTGGAATTGTCTCAAGAAATGCGAAGAGAACAATGCCAAACTAGTAAAGATCGATGAATCTAATTCTCCTGAATGGATGAAAAAGATTCAGAAGTTGCCTCACCTTGTAAATAATGGTGTCCAGTTCCTGACGATGTATTTGCAACCTTCTATTCCTGCTCCTAAGGGTGTGGTTCTCTAATCATAAAAAAGAAAAGCGAGTACTTTGCACTCGCTTTTCTTTTTTTGTAATCTAATCAAATAAAATAGAGCAGTAGCGCTTCGCGCTACTGCTCTATTTTAATAATGGGTGACCTGGGATTCGAACCCAGGACCAGCGGATTAAGAGTCCGATGCGCTACCACTGCGCCAGTCACCCTAAATTTGCTCGTCTGCTCAAAGAGCGATTTATATACTAGCAAATGTTTGCATAAATTCATAACAAAATTTGCAACAATAAAACTCTAGCTAGTGAGTCTTTGCGATAATAACTGTAGACTTTTAGCAATAACCCGCAGAGAAAATGTGATAAACACCATACTTAGAGGGCATTACAAAATTATTAGTCACCTTGGTGGTGGTGGCTTCGGGCAAACATATCTGGCTGAAGATATTGATTTGCCAACCCATCCGACCTGTGTGGTCAAGCAACTCAAGCCTGTATCAAACGAGCCTTTTATACTAGAAACCGCCAAGCGCTTATTTGATCAAGAGGCGGAAATGCTCTACTCATTGGGTTCGCACGATCGCATTCCGCGTTTACTAGCCCACTTTCAAGAAGGCGAAGAATTTTATCTAGTCCAAGAATTTGCCGATGGCACTGACCTTACGCAGGAGATCAGCAGTGGCAAGCGATTGCCAGAGACTATCGTGACTAGCTTGCTTCAAGAGGTTTTAGAAATACTGGTATATGTACACGATCGCAACGTTGTCCATCGCGATATCAAGCCTGCTAACTTGATCCGCCGTAAAAGCGATCGCAAAATTGTCCTGATCGATTTTGGGGCAGTCAAAGAAATTGGCAGTCTGGCGGTTGACCCTCAAGGCAATACAAATCTGACGATCGCGATCGGTTCTCCTGGGTATATGCCCATTGAGCAGCTCAATGGCAAGCCGCGCTTTAGTAGTGACATTTATGCAGTAGGGATGATGGCGATTCAAGCAATCACTGGAGCAGAGCCACGCTTGTTTGATGAGCATCCTGATACTGCCGAATTAGTTTGGCGCGATCGCATTCAGGGCAATTATTCATCACAATTTCTGGATATTCTCGACAAAATGGTGCGCTATGATTTTCGCCAGCGTTATCAGACTGCCTCAGAAGTACTAGCAGCGATCGCCTCTTTGCCTAAAGTTACGGAACATGATTTACCAACAGTTGTTAGTAATAGCAACAATCTCACCAATAATACAGAAACTCTGATCACGTCACCACAAGTTGCTACTAAATTGCTGGAGGCACAACAAAATCATCCGACTTCTTCTCAGACCGTCCCTTTTGCAGCAGCAAATCGTCAGTCACCTAAGCTCTGGATTTGGATTACAGGTGGAGTAACTTTGTTGCTGTTAATTGTTATGGCAATCATTAGCAAGACCGTAAAGAATGTACCCGAAGTTCCCATTAGTCCTGTAGTGAGTAACTTGCCGACTCCAACTGCGATCGCTCCATTAGCATCTCCAAAAGTTACTCCCCCGACCACAGCCCCAACTCCCTTATCTGTTGAAGAACTACTTGCCCAAGCGCTGATTCTCAATCGCAATAATAAACCACAAGAAGCCTTAGTAAAAGTAGAAGAGGCGATAAAATTAGATCCAAATAGTGCCGACGCGTGGGGAGCGAAAGGATTATTACTAAGAAGTATGGGACGAGAGAAAGAAGCGATCGCCGCTTTTTCCAAGGCAATTGAACTCAATCCTAATGAACGTCCAATTTTGCCTATACAGCGCGAACTTCCCTCTAAAAAGGGCGACAAGAAAAAATAACAAAAAATGTAGTGCTAAGGATAGGCGGCGCTTCGCGCCGCCTATCCTTAGCACTACATTTTCAGGCGAAGCTTTGATCTATTATTTTTGGGTTTGAGCGCAAAGCGCTGTAATTCAATGCTTGGCTTCGCCATTCTCTTTTGTTTCTTATGACTGGCGACATCTAAAAACTCTAGAATCAACTGCTTGCTATATGATTGGATCGATTTTACAAACAGCCAGACTGTGATTATGAGCGATTTACCGATTATCCAACGTCCTGATGGGAGAGATTGGGATCAACTGCGTCCTGTGCATTTGCAGAGAAATTTTACGCAAGCACCTGCGGGTTCAGTGTTGGCAAAATTTGGTGATACCCAATTGATCTGTACTGTTTCCATCGAGGAAGGTGTACCCAAATTTCTAGCTGGTAGTAATCAAGGTTGGCTGACTGCCGAATATCGGATGATGCCTGCGTCAACAATTCCGCGTCAACAGCGTGAATTGATGAAGCTATCGGGACGTACTCAAGAAATCCAAAGATTGATTGGTCGCAGTCTCAGAGCCGCACTAGATATGACCGCGATCGCAAATTACACGTTTACCGTTGATATTGATGTGCTGCAAGCTGATGGAGGCACGCGCACGGGTGGCATTACAGGTGGGTTTGTCGCTTTAAAATTAGCTTGCGATCACCTACTTTCTGAAGGCAAAATCACCAGATCTCCGATTAAGAAAGCAGTGGCGGCGGTATCGGTTGGTTTGTTAGATGGTGTGCCAATCTTGGATCTAGATTACAAGGAAGACGTTGCAGTAAGTGTTGATCTCAATGTGGTCATGGATAGCACTGGCAAATTGATCGAGGTACAAGGTACTGCTGAATCAGAAACATTTTCGCGATCGCAGCTTAATCAAATGCTCGATGTCGCCGAAAAGGGTATTAGCGAACTGTTCCAAATTCAGTTATAGCTTTTAAAAAACAAACTAGAATTACGGTGCAAAGCGCCGCAATTCTAGTTATAAAAAAAGCGGTGCTTCACACCGCTTTTTTTATAACTGTTTTAGATAACTCAACAAGTCAGCCATATCTTGAGGACTGGGTTGAAACTGTGGCATTGGTGGAGTTTCTCCGCTTACAACCTGTTGAACTAGACGTGCATCCGACTTGCGATCAGATACATGCTGCAAACTAGGTCCCACTTTGCCATTAGCCCATTGCCCATGACATGCCACACAGTTCATCACAAAAATCGAACGTCCCTGCACAGGATCTCCCGATAGATTTAAAACTGATTGAGTATATTGATCGATTGGTGGACGTAATATCCAGAAGACAATTGCGATCGCGACGATAACAAAAGTGACAGCGATCGCTAACACAGTTTGTAGAGACGACTTTGTCTCAGGCGATCGCAATGCTTGATCTGAAGTAGCATCTACAACTACATCAGTATCCTTTGTCAAATTTGCCCCTTCATTAATCACTGTTTTTAAACCTAGCCATTATTTAGCCAAAACTTTTACTTAGTAAGGTTTAATCAAGAATCAATTTTTTGGTAGCGTGATTTCGCTGCGCTACCAAAAAATTGATTCTTGATTTTATAGCTTAAGTATTAATAACATATCTTAAAGAAAGTATAAGTAATCAAATTGCGATCGGAAATTAAATAAAGCCTAAATTTAGACATGAACCGATGGCTAACTCTAGGATTTGGCTGTGACGAAAGACCAAAGGGGCGACAAGTGCCCCACTTGTCTTTATTGGTGTCTGGTACGTCACGTTCTATAATTCAAAGGCACAATCATAAAAAAGTTTAAAAACACAGGAAAGAGTTGATTATGGGAGGAAATGATCGCTTGCTAAGGGCAGCAAGAGGTGAAGTACTGGATCGTCCACCAGTATGGATGATGCGCCAAGCAGGAAGATACATGAAGGTGTATCGTGACTTGCGCGACAAATATCCCACTTTTAGAGAGCGATCGGAGATTGCCGAACTCGCTGCCGAAATTTCTTTGCAACCATTTCGCGCTTTCCAACCCGATGGCGTGATCATGTTCTCCGATATCCTCACTCCACTTACAGGTATCGGCATTAACTTTGACATCATCGAAAGCCGTGGTCCAATTATCGAGTCGCCAATTCGGACTCAAGCTCAAGTAGATGCTCTCACCGAATTTGATCCCGACACCGCTGTTCCCTTTATTCGCAAGATTTTAAGTGCGATCAAAGAAGAAGTTAAAGATCAAGCAACTATTCTTGGCTTCGTGGGTGCACCTTGGACATTAGCCGCCTATTCAGTTGAAGGCAAAGGCTCTAAGGATTATTCTGTAATCAAAGCTTTGGCATATAAAGAACCAGCGATCATCCATAGCTTTTTGACTAAAATTGCCGAAATGGTCGGCACTTATGTGATCCACCAGATCGAGTGTGGGACTCAAGTCGTCCAAATGTTCGACTCTTGGGCGGGACATCTCTGCCCAACTGACTATAAAACTTTTGCACTGCCTTACCAAAAGATGGTTGTCGATAAGGTCAAGGCTAAGTATCCTGATACCCCACTGATCCTTTACATTAGTGGTAGCGCGGGTGTCCTAGACCTCATGTCTAAGTCTGGTGTGGATATTGTCAGTGTTGACTGGACAGTTGATATGGCAGACGCGCGCGATCGCATTGGTCGTCACATTCCTGTACAAGGCAATCTTGATCCTTGCGTTCTATTTGCTGAGCAAAGCTATATTCGTGAACGGATCATGGAAGTTATTGCTAAGGCTGGTAATAAGGGACATATCATGAACCTCGGACATGGCATTTTGCCCACCACTCCTGAAGATAATGCCCGTTTCTTCTTTGATACAGTCAAAGGACTTGGCTCCTAAAAAAGTATCTCTAATAAAAAAGCCTCGCAAAGCGAGGCTTTTTTTGTTTTTATACCAATTCACAAAAGTGTGACAACACTTCTGTAAATTAAAAACAAAAACCCGTAAGGGTTTTAAAAACACAAAATGGCTACGCCACTTTGTGTTTTGGTATTAATTTGGATGATCGCTACTAGGTAAACTATAAGGATCAATACCATTTTGTTTAAGCACGGACTCAAAATAATCGCGCTCACGACGGACATCATCATCTAGCGCAAAGCCTTCACCCAAGACAGCTAGAGCCTTTTCTAATTGCTGATTTATTTGAGATAAGCGAGCATTTCTTTCCTGCTCAGTACGTGTGATCCCAAAAGCATTATCAAAACGGCGTTCTAAAGATTCAGTGGTTAGAGTCACTGTCATCATTAATGCCAAACGATTACCGCGAAAGCTTTCCCAAGCCCAATAAAGTGCAACTAATTCTAAAGGTAATCCTCGAATTCGGGTCTGACCTTGCGAACTGCCGTCACCAATTTCAACAGTGAAGTTTTCTGGTTTATAGTCATCAGGAAAGTCGCTAGGCAAAAAGTCGAAAGTGCCTTGTACCTCTCCTAGTAAGCGTTTAAACGCTTTTGATTGCAAAAAATCGAAAGTGCCTCTGGCAGGTTTGCCAATACATTCAGCAGCTTGACTGAGAGACATCCGATAACTACCATCGGGTAGCATAAAGGCTTCAACAGATAAACTCCCGATTGCTATAATTGCACGAGTTGCTTTAATTGATTCGCTCATAAAATTTATCGTTGTCAAGCTTTACAGGTACTTTTGCAGAATCACTTTTAAGCGATCGCGACTTGCGTCAGACACCTTACTCAAATCCGTCAATATCGAAGTCTTCAAAGCATAATGCGCTTCAGATTTTGGGGGATTAGCTGCGATTTTTGCTACAGCGTTTTGAATTACGGTTTGAGCATTGACCGCATTTTTATGTAAATTTTGGATGATCATCTCTACAGTTACACTTTCATGATCGTCATGCCAACAGTCATAATCAGTGACTAACGCGATCGTGGCATAGGAAATTTCTGCCTCGCGGGCAAGCTTTGCCTCAGTAACATTAGTCATGCCAATAACCTTAGCTCCCCAACTACGATGGAGTAGCGATTCGGCTTTAGTCGAGAAAGCTGGGCCCTCCATACAAAGATAAATCCCCCCTTTATGGACTTTGTTTCGCCCCAAATCGACTGTTTCTGCCGATGAGGCTAATACTGCGAGAAGAGATTTGCAAATTGGTTCAGCAAAGGCAACATGGGCAACAACTCCTTCACCAAAGAATGTCGAGATACGGCTAGTGGTGCGATCGATAAACTGATCGGGTAAGACAATATCTAAAGGCTTGGCATATTCTTGTAAGGAGCCAACTGCTGAGGCAGAAATGATATATTCCACGCCTAGACTTTTAAGGGCGTAGATATTGGCGCGATAGGGGACTTCTGTGGGAAGTAAATGGTGCGATCGCCCATGTCGCGCTAGAAATAGCACAGGGGTTCCAGACAATTTGCCATAGATAAATGCATCTGAAGTTTTGCCAAAGGGAGTATCAATATTAATTTCTTGAATATCAGTCAGAGCCGACATTTTGTAGAGTCCACTGCCGCCAATAATGCCAATTTGTGCGTTAACTGTCATAGGTTTTAGGATTATGCAAATTTATCGAGAAGCGTCTAGAAGTGAAGTTACCATAAAGCTCTATCAGAAGTCTCGCTGCGCGCGACTTCTTGTTGTACCAATTCACAAAAGTGTACCGACACTTTTGTGAATTAAAAACCAAACCCAGTAATGATTTTATAGCTATAGCCAAGTGAGTTAAGACATAAAACCCAAAAGAGAGTTGCGGCGCGAAGCGCCGCAAC
>JBIKYZ010000464.1:0-2552 GCA_044354985.1 Pseudanabaena sp.
TTCATACCCCATGTTTCTAAAAAAAAAAAAACCAACCGGTGTGGGGGGCCCCCCCCCCCCCCAACTCTCTTTTAGGTTTTGTTTTTGGTATTAGTTATGCTTTTGCCTCAACTTGCAAATCTGCAAGTAAATTATTTAGCTGTTCAGTGGTGGCGTGATAAATCTCACCACAGAAATGACAAGTTGCTTCAGCACCTTTGTCATCGGCAATCATCGATCGCAAATCTTCTTCGCCAAACATCTTCATTGCTGCTAATACGCGATCGATGGAGCAAGGGCAACTAAATGTGACATCTTTACTCATGGGTAAAATATCGAGATTCATATCGGCAAATATCTCGGTCATCACCTCTGCGATCGCTTTGCCTTGGAGTAGCAAGTCCATGAATTTTTGCGTATCACTTTTTGCCTCTAGTTGGCTCAGTAATTCTTCTTGAGAGAGGTTGGCGGTCTTGGCAGCCCGAAGCGTGGCTTTAGGCATAATCTGCAATAAGATTCCCGCAGCAACCTTTACAGGGGCATCGGCACGATCTTGCTCAATTACTTCTGTAAGCATGAGCTTAGAATAGGTCTGCTCAGATGAGGCTAAGTACCATGCAACATCGTTGGCGATGTCACCCGCAATTAATTCGACGGTGCTGCTGTAGGGCTCACCATAGCCAACATCGCGCATAACTTTGAAAAAGCCTGTATGTCCAACTCCTTGGCTAACATTTTGTTGACCATCAGCAAGGGGAGGTAATGCAAACTTGGGGTTGGTGACAAAACCGCGTACTGTCCCATCAAATCCTGCATCGGCATAGACTAAGCCCAGTCCACCATTACCCGCGACTCTGACATTTACTCTGGCTTGAGATTGCTTCATATTTGAGGCGAGCAGTAAACTTGCACTCATGGTACGACCAAGTGCTGCTGTAGCGATCGCTGATAACTGATGGCGGCGATGAGCCTCATTGAGAGATTGGGTAATATTCACGCCAATGACACGGACTCGTCCGTCGGCGGTGAGGGCGCGAATTAAGCGATCGTTCATGAAATTTTTCTAACGGTTGAGTATTCAATAGAGCATTACAGGCATTACCTGATCTAGATCTCCATGTTATATCAAAGCTCAAAATGGCTATGCCATTTTGAGCTTTTAAAAATCTTACTGAGTTTGGCTTTTACGGCGCTTGGCGCTTAAACCCAAACCAAGAAAATTTTGAAAGTGTTGCAAAGCAATGCTTTCAAAATTTTTCTTGTGGTTCGTTTGATTGGGAATTATACCAATTCACAAAAGTGTTGTCATACTTTCGTGAATTAAAAACTAAACCCAGTAAGGGTTTTAAAAACATCAAATGGCTTAGCCATTTGGTGTTTTGGTATGATTCGGTTGAAGGGTTTCAGGAGATTCCGCTTTCCTTGTCAATGCGATCGCCTATCTAAAAAATCTTGTAAAATGTCACTGGTAAGGTGATGCGGATCTATAAAACTTGTTTTGAATGGAAAAATAATGAATCGACAAAAACTGTTAGCTCGAATTTCCATAAATCCAAATATTTGTTTTGGTAAACCTTGCATTCGAGGTCATCGGATTTGGGTGTCTTTGATTCTTGATTTTTTAGCAAGTGGAATGACGATCGCTGAATTAATTGAAGAGTATCCCCAATTACAAATGGATGATATTTATGCTTGTATTGCCTATGGTGCGGAAATGTCGCGGGATCGATATATTGATATTCCTTTGGAGCAGTCTGCGTGAAGCTGAAGTTAGATGAAAATTTGGGCGATCGCGGTATTACGCAATTACGGGAAGCAGGGCATGATGTGGCGACTGTGGTGGAACAAGGTTTGACTTCGGCTGATGATTCTGTTTTGATTGAGGTCTGCCATTCTGAGAAGCGATGTTTAGTGACGCTAGATTTAGACTTTAGTAATCCGTTGCAGTTTAATCCTCAAAAATATAGTGGTATTGCTGTTTTACGGCTACCGAATAGAGCAACTCCAAGTGATTTGAATGATGCGGTTAAGACTTTGATCGGTGGTTTAGAGCGTGAGGATATAACTGGTAAGCTTTGGATAGTGCAACGCGGACGTATTCGCATTCACCAGCCTCTTTCTGATGATGATTAAGCTTTTTAACAAGAAAATTTTTTCCTTTTTCCTTTTTCCTTATGAACGATGCAGAGTTATTGGCAATAATCGCACAAGCGGAACGAGAGGGCTGGACGGAACTCGATCTGTCGGGGAACTATCTGGAAGAATTGCCAACTGAAATTGGACGGTTGCAAAGTCTGGAAAAGTTGATTTTAGGTAAGCGGGATGATGAGAAAAAAGAAGTAAAAGGAAATCGTTTAACTGCTATTCCCCAAGAGATTTTTCAATTAACCAATCTCAAGGAACTTCATATTCCATTCAACCAAATTACGATGATACCAGACGCGATCGCCTTAGTGGTGCAGAAAACTTAGGCGAGTCTCATCCTGAGATAGTGGTAACACGAGAAAATTCAATACGAAAATCTAACATTTCTCGTTTGGCAATAGAAGCACAGGCAGGAGGAGGGTTACTTT
>JBIKYZ010000123.1:0-14466 GCA_044354985.1 Pseudanabaena sp.
GCTTAGCGAAATATAAAACTTCACCATCTCTGATTCAATCTCTTCGCAATAGTACATAATTAAGCCTTCTTTTCTTATTTATTCTATCCTCATTTGCACAAGTTATTTAATTCTCATTCCTTACTAAAGGGGCGGACGCACTTCTTCAAGAGTTACACAAAGCAACCAAACAATATGCACGTCATCCAAAAGTAACAGCATTACTCCAATGGGCAGACAGAATTACCGCAGGTTCAGTAGGTGCTTTTAAACCCGCGGCTAAACGAGCAGTAGCAATCTTGATCGCCAGTGATGTCGATGTTAATAGCGCCAGTGTTATCGGCATCGATTTCGACATCGCCAGCGCTATAGACAGCGACATCAACATCGGCATCAGCAGCGCCAAAATGAGTGACATCCTCATTGGCACTGCCAGATTCGCCGCTAGCAGCGTCAGCATCGGTAGCAGTGCCCTCACCAAAGTCAGCGTCAGCGACATCACCAGCACTATCGCCAGCGAGATTACCAGCGCCATCGCCAAAGTCAACGACATCGCCAAAGTCAGCGTCAGCGACATTACGAGTGCCCTCACCAAAGTCAGCGTCAGCGACATCAAGAGCTTCCTCACCACCGACATCGACATTGACAGTCCAAAAGTCAGCTTCATCACCATCGCTAAAGTCATTGCTAGAGTCATCACTATTGCCAAAATCAGAGTCAGCGACATTGACATTGCCAAAATCAGCGACATCGACAGTTTCAAAGTCAAATTGATCGACATCGTCAGCGACATCGTCATCAACATCTCCATCGAATTAGAGACATCAGGCATTTTTACAGAGGTAGAATTGTCCAACCTTAAAAATCACTTACAAAATTTTCAATCTGCTCTAAAAGGATCGGACAACACCCAAATTAAAAAAGTATCTGAACAAGCGATAAGTGCTTATCTCGAAGCCTTTCACCTAAATCAAGAACTGATTACTTACAACGATGAAGAATCCCAAGCTTTAAACAAATATCTTCATAGTGTTGAGCTATTGCTCAAATGCAAGCAAGAAGCAGCTAGACTCTCCCCTGCAACGTGGGAAGCGATTGAGGCAGAACTCTTGTTACCGCCAGATGATTAAGAAAAACATCAATTACACAAACCCATCTATTTAAAACGTAGGGGCGTAGCATTACCGCTAGCGTTCCCAGCATATCACCGCGATCGCAAAACGGTAATGCTACGCCCAAACCTCACAACGCAGAGACAAGCGATCGGCAAGAGCGAAGAGTCTTGAGATCCCCGACTTTTTCTGCTCAAGCTGAAGGGATTTGCAAATTCACAAAAAAAGTCGGGGAATCTGTCTGTGTGATGCAAAATCAGCTTAGGGGCGTAGCATTATCGCTACCATTTACGCATATACCGCGATCGCCAAACGATAATGCTACTCCTAAAACCCAAAAAGCTAATTACCTGACTCCTTCCTTAACTCCGCCTCAATTCTTCCAATCTGTACCGCATAGTTCTCAATTCCTTTACCCGTACGAGACTTCAGCCCAGCAGCATGGAGTCCCACAATCTGATAAGCACCATCAATCTTACCAATCAGCGCTGAACCTGAAGCACCAGAATTTGTATCGCAATCATGGACAAACATCCCATCCAATTCTCCAACCACACTACAGCCAACATGTACGCTTGCTGTCTCTCCCTTGCCAGCTTGCAAATCTGTATATATATTTGGATCAGGATAATCGACCGAATAGCCCACCACAGCTAGCTTATTTTGATAATCTTTCAACTTTGTTAGGGAAAGAGATTTCCACTTTAGAAATCCATATTTATCACCCAAAGGCTTATTTAGCAATAAGATCGCCCAATCGTCAGCCGAGTTGACTCTTGAGTTCTTTGTTCCCGCAAATACTTCCTTCACCACTGCATAATCTGTCTTTTTCCTCAATCGACCATCGATTAAGTTGGGTAAAAAGACCATTTTTTTCGCTAACTTCCCTTTATCATAAACGCAGTGAGAGTTTGTGAGCACATGCGACGCGCTAATCAAAGTTCCTGTGCAAGAATACTTTTGATTCTTTTCAGTCCATCCCACCACTTTGCCCACCGTAGACCAAGGATAATTACGGCTCATCATCGGCTGGCGCTGGTCTTTCCCAATCACGCTCCGAGTAGAACTAGGCTGCTCTGATTGGGGCAAGATTCTAGGAACAAATCCATTAGAATTTGTGCTAAGGGGCTTAGCCTCATTAATCTGTGCAGGAGCATCTTGGGTCAGCAGTTCCTCAAGCAATTTCGCTTCTAATGGATCATGGATCATGATCCCGCATAGTGAGGCGATCGCTATCCCACACACAAACCCGATTAAAGCTTTCCAGATCTTGACTTGCATAGATTTATTTCCTGAGCATCTAAGGTTAGCTTTTACTAGGTTAGATCAAAAGTAAATGATCCCTATGGTGGTTACGGAATTTGCAACAATAATGGTTTATGAGAGTGTGCCCCAAAGGGGGCACACTCTCATAAACCATTTAATTACAGCCCATTACCGATCGCAAAAAATGCTGACCAATAATTGGGATGATCATATTTTTTGGAACGGATTTGCGAAATTTGGGCTTTGTGTAACGCTTCTGAAATGGTGATATCTCCTTTTTTTAACTCGCTATAAAAAGCAGTCATGAGTGCTTGTGTACCTGCATCATCGACCTTCCAGAGGGAGGCGATCGCATTTTTTGCACCTGCTTTTTGGACTTGGTAACCAAAGCCCAAAATTTCCACCCCATCCCCAAGTTTGCCGACTCCCGTTTGGCAAGCACTCAACACAATCAAATCGAGATTTGGAATTTGCCAATTGGTGATTTCATTGAGGCGAATTTTGTCGCCATTACCAAAAATGATGAAGGAATTTTCTGGCGCACCAGTATTAAACTCAGCATGGGTCGCGAGGTGAAGAATATTATGATTTTTGAATTTTGATTCGATGGCTTGACGGCTAAAATTTTCTTCGGTTAAAGCAACTGAATTATTAAATGCGTCAGCAATTGATTGCACTTCTGTAATCGTAGCGGGTAAAGCAATTTGTCCAAACTTTCGCTCACCTGCTTTACCACCAAATGCTCCTGCAAGGATGTTAGGCTGAGATTTGGAGCGTGGCGAAAAATCGGAGAGAATATAGGCAATTAGATTACTGATGCGATATTTTTCAATTAGCCACTGTTTGCCATCATACAGCGCCGCCAAGGGAACATAGCGCAGTCTTCCATCAGGTGCATAGAGGATCGTTTCAGCTTTTGCTTGGGTGAGTTCTGTCTCAATGGGTTTAATTAGTAAATTGTAGAGTTCTTGAGCAGGTTCCTTGACATCCTCGGAGCCAGCATCAAGGAGTCCACTTCTGAAATCAGCAATTAACTTTTCAAGTTTCTCTTGAGAGATTTTCACGGTGCGGCTGATGGGAATGGTATTCGCAGAGAAGAGAATTAACTCTAAGCGATCGCTAAGAATTAGAGGATAGAAAAGGACTGTTCCTTGAGGGATTTGCTTGAGATAATCGGGAACTTTATTAAGCTCAGATTTCGGAAGTTGTTGAATCTGATTGGCAAGTTGGCGATTGAGTTCGGGTATTTGATCTTTGCTAATGCCTGAAAGCTGAGCAATAATCATTTTTTCTGGTTCCAGCATTCTAATCCCTTGCGATGTTCGATCATTCCCTTTGATATTGTTGAGATAGTCTTCCAGTTCTTGGACTTTGAGCAAGTCAAGAACTTGGATCGCCTCGATCACACGTCCTTGATTGAGTAGTAGCCCAGCAAGTATCCGATAGGTAAATCCAACTCGACCTAAATAAGATTTCCGTTCTTCTTGGCTGAGTCCACGAATATCTTTACGAATGGATTCACGCACATTGACAGATTGTTTATAAGATAAAATTGCGAGATCGGGAAAATTTAGTCCATAAAATGACAATCCCAAATTATTGAGGATAATTCCTTCACCATCACGATCACCGATTTGTTTGGCGATTACTAAAGCTTGCTGGTAAGACTCGATTGCATTTTGATACAGTCCTAGATTGTTATATGCAAGCCCCAAACCGATCAATGAATATCCTTCTCCGTTACGATCGCCGATTTGCTTGGAGATGGCTAAAGACTGTTGGTAGAAATCGATTGCATTCTGATACTTTCCTATCCTGTAGTATCCATTTCCCAAACCGCCAAGTGATTTGCCTTCACCATTGCGATCGCCAATTTGTTTAAGGATTGCTAAAGCTTGCTGATAGTAATCAATTGCTTTCTGATACTGTCCTATATTGTTAGAGGTAAGCCCTAAACCAAGTAGTGAAGCTCCTTCTCCACTACGATCGCCACTTTGTTTGGCAAGTGCTAAGGCTTGCAGATAGTAATCAATCGCTTTCTGATACTGTCCTATATTGTTAGAGGTAAGCCCCAGATTAGAGAGCGATTTTCCTTCGCTAAGGCGATCGCTGATTTGTCTAAATATTGCCAAGGATTGTTGATGGTAATCTATGGCTTTTTGGTACTCGCCCAGACTGGAGAATGTAGTGCCAAGATTTCCAAGGGTAGATCCTTCGCCATTAAGATTGCTAGTTTGTTTAAAGATTACTAAAGCTTGCTGGTAGTAATCTATGGCTTTTTGATACTGTCCTAGCCTGTTGTGCGCATTTCCTAGTCCATTGAGAGAAGTACTTTCATTATTGCGATCGCGGATTTGCTTGCTAAATTCTAAACTTTGCTGAAAAGCGGCGATCGCTTGCTGATACTGTCCGATACTGATGTAGGCAATGCCCAACCCAATAAACGCATCTCCTTCTCCAAAGCGATCGCCAATTTGTTTAATGATTACTAAAGCTTGTTGGTAGTAGTCTATGGCTTTTTGATGTTCACCGAGGCTGTTATATACAAAACCAAGACTTATCAACGAAGCCTTTTCGCTGTTGCGATCGCCAAGTTGTTTAAAGATCTCTAAGGCTTGCTGAGAAGATTCTATTGCCTGCTGATACTTTCCTAGTCTGCCATACAGAATTCCGAGACTACCAAATGATTTCCCCTCACTAGCGCGATCGCCGATTTGCTTGGAAATGACTACGGATTTTTGATAATAATCGATCGCTGGTTGGTACTGTCCTAAACCGTTGTAGGCATTACCCAGTCCAAGGAGTGAATATCCTTCCCCATTACGATTGTCGATTTGCTTAAAGATTGCTAAGGATTGCAAATAAGCATCAATCGCTTTTTGATACTCTCCCAAATTGCTATAGATATAGCCCAGACTAAGCTGCGAAAATCCTTCACCGTAGAGATTGTTCGCAGTTTGGTAGATTTCTAATGCAGCTTTGTATGATTGGATTGCTTCACGGTATTGTTTTTGGGAAAGCTGTTGATTTGCTAATTGGATCAGTTGATCTGCTGATAATTTGGAATCCTGCGTCATCTGTGCTTGGGAAGTCAATAAAAGCAAGTCAGGCGGCAAACCTATGCCCATGAGTCCAGACACTAAAATAAACGTAAGTGAGTAAATCCGTGAAGCCATAACATCACCTTTGAACTTACCGAGTAATTATACATTTGCTAAAACTCCTTAGCTCAATACTCATGTAGGATTGCTGTAGCCCTAAAATATAGTTAACGAGCGTGCAATCTTCTCATCCTATTGCGATCGCATCAGATCATCTATCAGTAGCCGATCGCATCGAATCTTTTAAAGCAGGTTTTCTCGGCGCGATCGCTAGTGTGTTCGCTTTTTTTGCGATCGCCCTATTGCATCATTTTTTGCAGAATTTTCTGACTGTTCATCTGACTGTGCAACTAATCAGCAGTTTTGAGCTTGGCAATCCCTTCATTTTGCTAATCAAGCTAGGCATGATTGGTTTTTCAGGTTTTTTGTTTGCAGTCACCTATCGCTACATAGTGCGCCGCGATCGCAACTCACATCTCAAATCGGGGGCGATTTTAGCTTTTGCCTGCATCCGTTGTTTTGCTGCAATTGATCGCGATTTACCTACACTAACGCAGTTGCCATTAGTCCAAATAGCTTTAGCGATCGCGATCTTGTTACTCGAAAATATCGTCTGGCTTGCGATCGTGCAAAGTATTCTCGAAACCGCGATTCAGCACAAATGGATCGCCGCTTTTGGTTCGGTAAAGGATTAATTAATTTATGGCTATTCAAATATGGCAATGGATCACTGAGCCGCTTGCGCTGGAATTCATGCGAAATGCCTTAATTGCAGGTGGATTAGCAGGAATTATTTGTCCAGCGATCGGCTGCTTTTTGATCGTGCAGCGAATGGCGTTACTAGGCGATGTGATGACCCATACGGTGATGCCAGGCATGGCGATCGCCTTTTTTTGGCGTATTGATGTCACGATCGGGGCATTTATATCGGGGATTGGTAGTGCATTTTTGATTGCATGGTTGCGATCGCAGACTCGCGTTAAGGTTGATGCAGCGATGGCGCTGACATCTTCGAGCTTTTTTGCGATCGGGATTTTGTTGATTTCATTGCTGAAAATTAAGATTGATCTGCATGGTTTTTTGTTTGGCGATATTCTTAGCGTTTCCCAGACGGATACGATGCGAGCGGGAATTATTACCGTGATCGTGCTGGCTGCGATCGCGATGTTTTATAAGCAACTATTGTTTTATACATTTGATCGGATTGGGGCACAGGCTTTGGGATTGCCCGTTAATCTGATCTATTTGGGATTGATGGCAGGGGTAACTTTGACGATTATTGCCAGTATGCAAACGATGGGTGTGGTCTTGGTGGTATCGCTATTAGTTGGCCCCGCAATCACCGCTTATTTATTAGTTAAGGAATTGCATCAGATGATTTTTGTGGGTTCTGGTTTAGGGGTTACGGCAAGTGCGATCGGTTTATATGCCAGTTACTATTTGAATTTACCTTCGGGCCCAGCGATCGTCTTAGCAGTGCTGATCTTATTTTTACTGACTTTAGTTTTTAGCCCCAGCCAAGGCTTACTCACAGGCAAATAAAAAGCGGCGCGATGCGCCGCTTTTTATTTTTCTATAAAAGCCAGCGCATCGCGCTGCTTTTTATAGTTTTCATTTATGCTTCGGTTGTTTCTTCGGTTGCGCTTTCTTCAGACGCATCAGCTACTTCAGCAATAACTTCTTCCACGACTGGTTGTGGTTTGGTTGGCTTGGGTCCCCTGACCAAAGCGAGATTTACGGGAGCTTTGACCTCTTCATCCCTTCCGCCTCTTTTATCTCTCTTGCCTTTACCACCATCACGACCATCACGGCCAGAAGAACGCCTTTTGTCGGAGTCGTCAGACTGTCTAACGCTAGGAGTGGTTTCGTTGGTTTCGGGGTTTAGCTGACGATCTGCTTTTTTGATAGGACGTTCTACCATTGTTAAATTCCTGATTAACTTGATGTATTTGTATCCTAGCCTGTTTGGGCATACTCTCGCGAACAAAACTAGAAAGAGCGCTTTGCGCCCCTATAAAACCGTAAAAGTAGAGGTAGCGCGAAGCGCTACCTCTACTTTTACGGTTTTTACAAACTATTGACTGATGTTACGCAGAACGCAGATGATGAACCTCTTGTTGATAGCAAAGCAGGGCAACCACGGGGGGATTGCCCCTACCTGAAGATTCATGTTTTGTAGGGGCTGCGCCCCTGTGCCAGCCCCAAACATCGGCTATCGCAGGAATTCTATCTACGTAAGGTGAGCTATTGATTTAGGTAGAAATTTAATTTGCGATCGCATCAAAATAATGGATCTATTTTCTATCCCTAACGTTATCGATAGACTTAGAGGTTCCGTAGTTAGGAATACAAAATCACAGTTTGACTAGCACTTAATCTCAAATCATTCTAAGCAATGATTAAGAAGTTAGCCAATGACAAATCACTATCCCGTTGTAATTGTTGGCGGTGGTCAGGCGGGTCTATCCATGAGCTATTGCTTAAAGGAAAGAGGCTTAGACCATATAGTTTTTGAGAAAAATCAGATTGCCAATGCATGGCGATCGCAGCGTTGGGATTCCTTTTGCTTGGTAACTCCAAATTGGCAATGTCAGCTTCCTGGATATCCCTATAAAGGTAAGGAGCCAGAAGGTTTCATCAAAAAAGATGAAATCGTTGCCTATATTGAAAATTATGCGCGATCCTTTAATCCACCGATTAAGGAAGGCGTGGAAGTGCTAAATTTGCGACGAGGCGATCTCGGTATCTTTGAAGTGGCGACGAGCATTGGTGATTACACTGCCGATCAGGTTGTCGTAGCCGCAGGTGCTTACCATCAGCCCAAGATCCCTAAAATTTCGGAGCGCTTGCCAGACCATATTTTGCAGGTTCATTCTTCAAAGTACAAAAATCCTGAATCTCTTCCCGATGGCGCTGTTTTGGTGATTGGTACTGGTCAATCGGGCTGCCAAATTGCCGAAGATTTACATCTGGCTGGGCGTAAAGTGCATCTATGCGTCGGTAGTGCGCCGCGATCGCCCCGTCGTTATCGTGGTAAGGATGCAGTGGAATGGCTAGATCTGATGGGATATTATGACCTATCGATTGATCAGCATCCCCAAAAAGAGAAGGTACGGAGCAAAGCTAACCACTATCTTACAGGTCGCGATGGTGGTCGCGAGATTGATTTACGGCGTTTTGCTTTAGAAGGAATGCAATTGCATGGCAGATTAAAAAATATTACTAGCAATAAATTGGAATTTTTCAATGACCTCAAGCAAAATCTTGATGGTGCTGATGCAGTTTCCGAGAGCATTAAGAAAACGATTGATAATTTTATTGCTAAAAATAATCTTGATGCACCCCTTGAGACTCCCTATCAACCCGTCTGGCAACCAGCAATGGATATTCCCGATCTAGATTTGACTGAGGCGAATATTACAACCGTGATCTGGTGTACAGGCTTTCAATCGGATTTCAGTTGGATCGAGATTCCCGTATTTGATGGCAAGGGTTACCCCTGTCACGATCGCGGTGTCACGGATATCAAAGGGCTGTACTTTTTGGGATTACCTTGGCTCTATACATGGGGTTCGGGCAGATTCTCTGGAGTTGCTAGAGATGCTACTTATCTTGCCGACTATATCATGGCGCGACGCAAGGTTGCCCATGTGAGCGATTGGACTGTGGTAAACGAGTTTTTGCTCGGCTCATGACTACCTATCGAAATCGATAGGTAAGCGATCGCATTTTGATAATTTCATAAAGAAAGCGATCGCCTTCCTATCGATAAAGATAGAGTTCTCTTTTTCGTAACCAGAGATACAAAATAGAACCTTGTCTAACAACTAATCTGGCTTCAAGTTCAGCTTTTAGCTTTTTGAGATTTTCTAATTTAAATATTACGTTGAGGAACAATAATGCCTGAAGTAACTACTCCTGCCCATCAGACTGGCGATTTCTTTGTTAACTATGAAGAGAAAGTATTTGAAGATGTCAAAGCTGAACCAGGGGAGAAAGCCCTAGTCACATTCCATACAGTAGCTTTTGAAGGTTCAATTGGTTTTGTGAACCTCTTGCAAGCAACACGCTTACTTCGCAAAGGTTTTGAAACTTCGATTTTGCTTTATGGCCCTGGGGTGACTCTTGGCGTACAGCGCGGCTTCCCAAAACTAGGCGACGCAGCTTTTCCAGGACATCAGAATTTCAACGATCAAATCACTAAGTTCATGTCTGAAGGCGGCAAAGTCTATGCTTGTCGCTTTGCATTGCAAGCTCTCTATGGACATGGCGAACCTTCGCTGATTCCTGGTATTCGTCCGATCAGTCCTCTGGATGTATTGGATATCATTCTTTTACATCGCAAAGATAACGCCTTCATTCTTGATACTTGGACTCTCTAGGAACTAGATAAATCTTGGATTACTCACGCAAAGTTAGAGCTGCCGCTGTCCAAATCAGTCCTGTGCTGTTTAGTCGCGATGGCACGACGGAGAAGGTCTTGCAAGCGATCGCAAATGCCGCTAAAGAAGGTGCTCAGATCGTCGTCTTCCCTGAGACCTTCGTTCCCTACTATCCCTACTTTTCCTTCGTGCAGCCGCCCGTAATGATGGGAAAAGAGCACATGCGTCTTTATGAAGAAGCTGTAGTTGTTCCTAGTCCTGTTACGGATGCGGTTAGTCAAGCAGCGCGATCGCATGACATAGTTGTTGTATTGGGTGTAAATGAGCGGGACGGAGGTTCTCTCTATAACGCCCAATTGATTTTCGATGCTGATGGTTCACTATTGTTAAAGCGACGTAAAATCACACCAACCTATCATGAGCGGATGGTATGGGGACAGGGCGATGGCGCAGGTTTGAAGGTAGTGGATACTGCGGTTGGGAAAGTGGGCGCTCTTGCTTGTTGGGAACATTACAATCCTTTGGCAAGATTTGCGTTGATGTCTCAGCATGAGCAGATTCACTGCGCTCAATTTCCGGGTTCTTTAGTTGGACAGATTTTTGCTGACCAAATCGAAGTCACGATCCGCCATCACGCGCTGGAGTCTGGATGCTTTGTGATAAATGCTACTGGTTGGCTTTCGCCAGATCAAGTTGCGCAAATCACAACTGATGAGAAACTCCAAAAAGCTCTCAGTGGTGGTTGCAACACCGCCATCATTGGGCCAGAGGGCAATCATCTCTGTCCTCCAATTACGGAAGACGAAGGTATGGCGATCGCAGATCTAGATTTCTCGCTGATCACCAAGCGGAAACGCATGATGGACTCAGTTGGACATTATGCGCGTCCAGACCTGCTCCAAGCTCATTTAAATGCTGAACCATATGCAGGATTTCAGATCGCAAATTTTGATGAGAGCGTCACCCTTAATGAATAAGCAACAACTGATTACCGAACTACAAACTAAGGGTTTGCAACTAGTCGATCGCCAAAACGATTATCAAATGGGAGCGAATGGTCGCAAAGGTGGTGCTGGCCCGTCGGATCACAAGGCGATCGCTATTGATGGTACGACGGTAATGGTTCCAGTTTTCAACAGTTCGGCAGCAAGTTCTCCTTACACTGTGGAAATCAATGCCGAAACTAATGAGATGATCTTGGAATCGGGCAAAACTGCGATCGCGCCTATTTCTTTCCCGAAATCACCTAGTTTCTATAACCTCACCACCAGCGATGGGATTCCCTATTGGAAAATCGCCCTTTTGCATAGCCATGATGTACTAGCTACAACGGTTTTGCAAACCTGTATGCGCTATAACAATACCGATACTTCCTGCCAATTCTGTGCGATCGGGCAATCTCTTGAAGCAGGGCGGACTATAGCTCGGAAAACTCCTGCTCAACTCGCGGAAGTTGCGGAAGCTGCGGTGCGGCTGGATGGTGTCAAAAATATGGTGATGACCACAGGCACACCAAATACTAGCGATCGCGGAGCTGCTTATTTAACGGAATGTGCTAAAGCGATTAAGGCAAAAGTGGATATTCCGATTCAAGCCCAATGCGAACCTCCCGATGGTTTCATCTGGTTTGAACGCATGAAAGCCGCAGGTATTGACACGTTAGGAATGCATCTGGAAGCTGCTGACCCAAAAGTTCGCGCCAAAATTATGGCGGGAAAAGCTAGCGTCCCCCTTGAATATTATTTTGAAGCTTTCGCTGCTGCCGTGAAAGTGTTTGGTTGGGGACAGGTCAGCACCTATCTTTTAGCTGGACTAGGCGATAGTTTAGAAACTCTAGTAGAAACCTGCGATCGCTTAATTAACATCGGTGTTTATCCCTTTGTAGTTCCCTTTGTCCCGATTAGCGGCACACCCTTAGCTAATCATCCTGCCCCGACGACGGAGTTTATGTTTGCTGTTTACGAGCAGGTGGGCGCATTGCTAAGGCGATCGCATATGTCTTCATCCGATATCAAAGCAGGATGCGCAAAATGTGGCGCTTGTTCAGCACTTTCTCTTTTTGAATAAGAATAAGACCCTCACCCCTAGCCCCTCTCCCAGAGGGCTACCTTGTACACACAAGTTTGGATTATCTGTATACATCGCGGAAGCCCTGCACTCAAGTGCGGGCTAAGAGCTGAAGTCCACTGAAGTGGACTAAAGAATAATTTCTAAGCAACCCATTTCAACGTGTCGAATTTCTTCAGTCGGTTTCAACCGACTTTAGCTTTTAGCCCGCACTTGAGTGCAGGGCGACTTGTGTATACTTACTCCCCTTCTCCCACGGGAGAAGGGGGTGGGGGATGAGGGCAGAATATTAAACTTAGGGATAATTATCATGACTTCCGATTACATTTTTAAACTTGCATCCACACCACAAGAAATCGACGCATACTTTGAACTTCGCAAAGCTATCTTTGTCGAAGAACAATATGTATTTGAAGAGAATGATGTTGATGACATTGATGCGATCGCCTATCCGATTGTTGCCATTAACCCTGAGAATAATCAAGTTGTGGGCGTTGTCCGCATCTATGAAACCGAAAAAGGCATCTGGTATGGCGGCAGATTAGGCACTCATAAAGATTATCGACGGGGTTGGCAAATTGGCAAAGGCTTGATTTACAAAGCCGTGACTACCGCGAACACATGGGGCTGCGATCGCTTTTTCGCCACTGTCCAAATTCAGAATGTGCGCTTCTTCCAACGTCTACATTGGGAATCGCTTAAGGAAATGACGATCTGCGATCGCCCCCATCACTTTATGGAAGCTGACCTTAATTTCTATCCCCCCAGTGATGAAATCCGTCCTGCATTTCCATCTCAAATCCGCGAGGCTTCATAGATGCTAGCGGAACTCGCAGCTAAGCTCAGGCAGTCTATGGGTATCTTGCATAAGCAGGATATTCAGATTACGGCAAGAGGTTTAGGTGAGCAATGGAATGAGTCAATTCTGTTAGGCGATGACTGTGCGGCGATTCGCGATCGCGATGGCTATTTGTTACTGGCTGCCGAGGGTATGTTACCGCAATTAATCGAGACTGATCCTTGGTTTGCGGGTTGGTGTTCGGTGATGGTTAATGTCAGTGACATTTACTCGATGGGGGGTGAGCCGATCGCTGTTGTCGATACTCTGTGGAGTCAATCGACCGATTCTATTTCCGAATTATTAGCAGGAATGAAAGCGGCGGCTAATGCCTATCAAGTACCGATTGTCGGCGGTCATACTAATTGCCGTAGTCCCTATAATGCCTTGTCAGTGGCGATTCTGGGACGCGCTCAAAAGCTGCTCACCAGTTTTAACGCTCAGCCTAATGATGTATTGTTGGCTGCGATCGATATGCGCGGTCAATTCCATCCTGACTATCCCTTTTGGAATGCGGCAACTAAAGCCGAACCGCAGCAACTACGCGATAATCTCTCAATTTTGCCTTGTTTAGCCAAATCAGAATTATGTGACACCGCTAAAGACATCAGTATGGGCGGTATTATCGGCACTTTACTAATGCTCACAGAAACTTCCAACTGTGGTGCAATTCTAGATCTAGATCGGATTCCTTGTCCTGAGAATGTACTCTTTGAGCGTTGGCTGATTTCTTTCCCTAGTTATGGATTTTTATTGAGCGTGCGCCCTGAAAATGTAGAAGCCGTTCAAGTTCTTTTTCACGCTCAAGATTTGGCTTGTGCAGTGGTCGGGGAGATTAAATCTAATACAGAAGTGATCTTGCGATCGCAAGGTGAGTCAACTTTATTCTGGGACTTCTCTCAGCAATCTCTAACGGGGTTTAGCGATTCCTTTCAGGATGCGTCCCGCCGCAAAGACAAATAATTATTAAGCGATCACAACCCAAATTCCCGCAATTCCAGCATTTTTACTTATAGTCATTTCTCGTTTATAAACAAGCTTCCCAGACAATATATAGATATAGCAAAAAAAGAGTTAGCTAGTACAAACCAAAATCAGAAGATGAGTGGCGGCGCGTCGCGCCGCCACAAAACTTCTGGTTTTATGTCCTAAGCTAACCTTGGTTTGCTATATATTAGCCAGAAATATTAGGCTGTTCTGGAGCTTGAGGGGATAGAGGAGCAACTTACACCCTTGACATTCAGTGTGTAATAATAAAGAAAAAAATGCTAAAACCCTTGAGCTAAGTTTCCCGATCCTATGACATACATTGCTGAAGCACTCAATACAGCGGTTATGAGAAATCCAGCCTGTACTTCACCTGACACTAAGGTGATTGAGGCAATGACTGCTATGAGTAGGATAAGTGAGGCTCATGCAAATTGTATTGTCGTTGTAGAGCATGAACAGGTAGTCGGGTTCTTAACAGAACGAGATATGTTGCGCCTAGCTATACAGCAGCTTCCATTAGAGAATCTAACGCTACGACAAGTATTGAGCCACCCGCCCGTAACCATAAGAGAATCAGCATTAGACGATCTGAGCACTGTGCTTAATCTTTGGAGTTTGGAAAAAATTGAAGCAAAAAATGGATGAACGGCACATTAAGAGATGCCCAAATATTGGGCATGAGAAATCGAAGCACTAATGATTTAGGAGTACTAAGATAGTAGTATTTGCCA
>JBIKYZ010000363.1:0-4349 GCA_044354985.1 Pseudanabaena sp.
TATCCTTTTTGCCACTCTTACTTACATTTTGACGAAGCAACTATTCTCTAATCTCTCTCCAGTATACTTTCTCAGCCTATTTTATCTCAGTCAAATCTCTCACTTTTCTATCTGCGTAACATGAGTTTTTAAGGCTAACCATCCTTGTTTGAACAGCAAAGACCAAAATGACGATTTCGTCATTTTGGTCTTTGCTGTTCAAGTTGTTTATATATTTAACCCAAGTTGCTACCTATTCATCCAAAACTAAAGTTAAAACAAAAAATGCTAGGTTTTTATATAAAAATAGCGTTATTTAGCACTTAGCGAGGCTGTTTTCAACTTGTTTTGAGACGGTTTTTGATAGGTAGCAACTTGGGTTATTTAGCGAACTGCTAAGTTAGCTCGCTTAGATACGCGCAACAACCAACGCATAGCTACTAGGACATAAAACCCAAGAATTGGTTGGTGGCGCGGCGCGCCGCCAACCAATTCTTGGGTTTTGATTTGTCCTAAGACAAGTGACAGTAGCTATAAAAAGAATTAATTTAAAACTTCATCAGCAATTTTCATGACAAAAAGCTGGTTTTGGGCTTTCTTCACCAGCGGCAATGAGAAACCAAAAAATAGCTTCGTAATTTAGGATTGCTAAAACTTCATAACTCGGCAAAATTTTTTGACAAATTGCCATATACTAGATAGGCTGTCAAGTTTTCAACAGTAATAAGGAAGGAGCTATGTCCCGTTATAGAGGTCCGCGCCTCAGAATCGTCAGAAGACTCGGAGAGCTTCCCGGTCTAAGTCGCAAACAACCTAAGCACGCATATCCACCTGGAATGCATGGTCAAGACCGCAAAAAGCGCTCTGAATATGCTGTGCGTCTAGAAGAAAAGCAAAAGCTACGCTTTAACTATGGTCTAACTGAGACTCAAATGCTTCGCTATGTGCGCAGAGCAAGACGAGTTAAGGGTTCTACAGGTTTAGTATTACTACAACTGCTAGAAATGCGTCTGGATAATACTGTTTTCCGTATGGGATTTGCACCGACGATTCCTGCTGCGCGTCAACTGGTAAACCACGGACATATCACTATTAATGGTAAGAGTGTCACCATTCCTAGTTACGGCTGCCGCCCTGGTGAAGTAATTAGCGTCAAAGACAACGAAAAATCTCGCAAAATTGTCGAGCGTAATCTCGAATTTCCTGGTCTTTCCAATATTCCTAGCCATTTAGAATTTGATAAGGCGAAGATGACTGGTAAGGTCAATGGCGTTGTCGAGCGCGAATGGGTAGCACTGCAAGTGAACGAACTGCTGGTTATTGAGTACTACTCACGCCAAGCTTAAGGTTGAAGCACTCAGCTACGGGCTTTGTTGATCTTTAGATAAATTGCTTGTAGCTGAAAGCCTTCCAACTGGGTAAACTGCCAATTGGGTAAACTCTATTAGGTTCAACTTCACTGCGAATTATGCAGTTAAATATTTCTGCTCCTGTAAACCTCGATTTACACGTTCCTAAGGACTTTGTTAGGGGTTGTCCCCGCAGTGTCCGTATGGATATTGATCATCTGCTTCTAGCGATCGAGGCGCTGGACTTAGAAGCAGTTGAAGTAATGCTGGTCTTGATCGAGCAGTTAGGTTTAGAAAAGACGATTCCTAGTCGTGTTGCTTTTTGGCGACTACGTAATACGAATCCGCTACGACGCAATTATCAACGAGCGAGCCTAAGCTGGGATGAGCTCAGAGCCTTAGTAAAGATTGTTTGCACGATCGCTAAACAGCTAGATACTGGCTTGCGCTTGCTGATTAGTACTCATCAACAGATGATCGAGGGCAAGATCGAAGCGTTAGGTTTACAGCAAAACCAAGGTTTCTTAGAAAATTATATTGATCGCTTCACATCTCTTTATATAGGTCGGGTGCGATCGCCTTCCCCCCTGAATAAAGAACAAATTCGCGAGTTAGCATTGCAGTTGCTAACCCGAATGTTGCTATGTAGTGGGGTTGCTGGCGAATTTCGCCTGTGGAACAGTCTGTTTGATGGAGCGATCGCCTAATGATTCAACGCAGCTATAGTTTGCCAAGTTGTACCTTGCTTATCGACGGGATCATCACAGGTGGCGATGTGATGTCAATTTTGACCAGTTTTAGTTGTCGATTTAGCCACCACTCAGAGCCAGTTGTGGGTGGACTGGATCTACTAAATGCTTTAGTCAAAGTTGTTGGAGCTTATGCTCAAGCTTTAAAAAGTAATACTTTGGTGGCAATTCCTGAAAAGCAGGTGCGTTTGGAACCAGAGGGCAATCATCTACATTTGCTTTCAGTATTGCTAAATGAGGCTGATGCTCATAATCCTAAACAGTTACAAATCAAACTGAATACAATTCAGCTTTTTGATCTGATGGAAAGCCTAGATCGTCTATGTTGCGATCCGACAACTTTGCCTGATCTGAAGTTAGTGACGCAGATTTCTGACTACCGATCGCAGGCTCAGTTAAATAGTCAAGCAGTCTCAGCGATCGCTGGTGTATTTAGCTTAGCGATCGCAGCAACGGTTTTGTATTTTATCCCCATTCCCAAACCTCAACCAAAGCCAGCCCAAACTTTTCCAGTGCAAACTAAACCTTTGCCCAAGGGCTCAACTCCACTAACAGTTAGTCCCACAAGTTCGCCAACTTCTGAGAATTCAGCTAGTCCCACTAGTTCGCCAAGTCCTGAGAGTTCTTCGCCAAGTCCTGAGCCTACATCAAGTCCTGAGAGTTCGCCAAGCCCTACTCCTAGTGCTAGCCCGAATTAAAAAAAGAGATGTGCTTTGCACATCTCTTTTTTTATATGGTTTTCGTAGCGTCATATACATAGCTAAACATAGATCTGCGGCTCAATTGATTATAGAGAGTCCTAGTCTGTCGGGCTAAAACTTTTTGTGATCTTTGTGGGTTAGGTTTGATGACTGAGGTACTCGATCCGACCAAGCTTTTATTTGATTTGCATCGAGGAACAGAAATTGCTGAAACTTTCTCTGGATGTCTAGATCCAGAGGCGATCGCGCATCGAGTGACCGATGGCATTGTAGAGCGGTTTGATTGTGCTTTTGCTAGGGTATGGCTACTAGAGCCAGATCGGACATACCTTAAGCTAGTGGCTTCCTCAGGTATGTATACGCGCATTGATGGCAGGTTTGCAAGAGTGCCGATGGGCGCATATAAGGTGGGGAAAATCGCCCAAAACCGTGTTTCTTTTTTAAGTAACCATTTAGCTGATGAGCCTTGGGTTGGCGATCGCAATTGGGCTATTAATAACAATATTCATGGTTTTGCGGGCTATCCCCTAGAAATCAAGGGCAGAGTTGTGGGAGTTTTAGCAGCCTTTAGCCATCAAGAAATGCCCCCTGAGTTTTTAGAATTTTTACGAATGCTCTGTACGATCGCTGCGATCGCTATTGATAGCGCGTTCAAGCATCAACAGGAAAAGCAAGCTTGGCAAAGTATGAGCCTCAGCCAGACTACAGTCACGGAGCAAGCTTTGTTATCCGATCGCCTAGCCCACATTTTGAACTCCAACCGTTTAACCTTAGTGGGGACAGAACGAATGCTGAGTCTAACCACTGATTATGTGTTTTTACGGGCTGCCGAAATTCTTAATCAAATTGGGGGAGCTTACTGTCGCTTAATTTACTCTGATATATCGATATCGCTAGAGGCGATCGTGGCAAAGACTAAAACTAAAATTGCTGATCCTCACACTTGGCTGCGATCGTTGTTTGGGGAATTGTTTTTGATTGTTTCTAGCTTGGGTGGTGTGATCAATATCCATCCAACTGAGTTACAAATTGCGATCGCGATCCCATTTGCCAAAGAATCAAATCCCCTTTCTGAGCGCGAATTGGAGATGATGCAGTTATTAACGCAAGGATTACGCGATCGGGATATTGCTCAGCAATTAGTAATCAGCGAAAGTACAGTCAAGTTTCACATCAATAATATTTTGGCTAAACTCAAAGCTAGAACTCGTTTTCAGGCACTACATATAGCTATGGCTAATGGGTGGATTTTTTGAATTTATAATTTGCAGCAATTTCTGAACCTCTTAGTGCGGTAACCACCAAAAGAGAGAACGGGTATCCCCGCAGACAGATTATGAACATAAATGCTTTACAAAACTCAACAAAGAAAGTAACGTTTAATTCATGGCGAGAGCCAAATACATAAAGCACATAAAACACACGCAATCATAATTCAATGACCACAGCAGTACAAAGACGCGAAAGCGCATCAATCTGGGATCAGTTTTGCAACTGGATCACCAGCACCGACAACCGCCTATATGTAGGTTGGTTCGGCGTAATCATGATTCCTTGCTTACTTGCAGCAA
>JBIKYZ010000364.1:0-4348 GCA_044354985.1 Pseudanabaena sp.
ATGCTAAGAGTTTTGCGTAGTAAAACTCTTAGCATAAATTCTGTTGCGGATTTGAACGAAAATAGCTGTGGTAAACTGCCCACATTCTTTTCCATTTACTTGTTGACTTTTAAGACAGTATCTACAGTTTCTAAAATTGTACAGGTAGGGGCAATGCCCCCGTGCTTGCCCTGTCACACTAGCAGTAGGAGATTCATCATCTGAGTTCCACGTAACATCAGTAAGTAATTGATGCGTTATATGTCACTAACTGATCCTGCATTAAATTAAGGCTTCCTACTCATGTGACCAACAACTAATAAAAACAAAAACTGATGTGGCGAACAAAGTTCACCGCATTGATTTTGAGTTTTATTAAGCCAAGTTTTGGCGATGGATTAAAGCTAATTGAGCCTCTTCACGATCATCGAAATGGATTTTTTCTCGCCCGATAATTTGATAGTCTTCATGCCCCTTACCTGCGATCAGAACGGTATCGCCTGATTGAGCCTCAAAAATGGCTGTCTGGATACATTTATGCCGATCGCCTTCAATAGTCATTGGTTTATCCCCTATATCGGCATTGACTCCAACTACGACATCATCCAAAATTTGTTGGGGTTCTTCAGTACGGGGATTGTCAGAAGTTACATAAATGCGATCGGCAAGTCTGGCGGCAATCCCACCCATTAACGGACGCTTGGTACGATCTCGATCGCCTCCACAACCAAACACACAGATTAATTCACGTTGGGTAAAGGGACGCATCGCTTTTAATAGGTTTTCGAGACTATCAGGGGTATGCGCATAGTCCACCACGACCGTCACATCTTGATCGTCGCTTACCTGCACCCTTTCTACTCGTCCAGGGACGTTTTTAAATTCTGGCAAGCGGCTGACCACTTCTGTCAAACTCATCCCCATATGCAAAGCCGTTGCGATCGCTGCCAAGATATTCTCGACATTAAACCGACCAACTAGCGGTGAGCTGAAAGCAATCGCTCCCTGTGGTGTGTGTAATGTTCCTGTTGCGCCATTGGGCAAGTAGGTCAAGTTTTCAGTATAAAAATCGGCTTGGGAATTACTAATGCTATAAGTCCAGACTGGTTTGTCGCTGAGCATTTGCACTAAACGCTGTCCAAAGGCATCATCCAAATTAATAATCGCTCTACCTTGCAAATAAATATCGCCAAATAGCAAAGCCTTTGCCTGAAAATAGGATTCTAAGTCTTTGTGATAGTCCAAGTGATCTTGGGTCAAATTGGTAAATACCGCCACCTCGAAGGGGCAACCCAATACACGCCTTTGGTCTAAAGCGTGGGAGCTAACCTCCATCAATCCAGCATCACAACCTGCGGCGATCGCATCGGCAAGTTGCGCCTGTAAGTCCACGGCAAAAGGTGTAGTATGGCTTGCAGTCTTAGAATAGCCAGCCCAACGGGTATAAAGTGTCCCAAATAGAGCCGATGCATATTGGGTTTGCAGTAAAAACTCGATTAAGTGCGTAGTGGTGGTTTTGCCATTTGTTCCTGTTACACCTACCAATTTGAGCTTTTGGGCAGGATAGTCATAAAACGCTGTTGCGATTTGACTGCAAACGACAACCACATCATCAACAGCGATCGCTTTAGCTTGATCTTGCTTAGATAAATTGCCAAAAGCTTCACGGGAGATAAGCGCTGCGATCGCTCCTTGTGCGATCGCCTGTGGTGCAAATTTGCCACCATCCACCTGTGTTCCTGTCATCCCGATAAACAAGTCCCCAGCTTGACAAGCCCGCGAATCTGTAATTACACGCTTTATTTCTAGCCCATCTAGTTCAGGCTGAGAATTTTGATAACCAGCTAACGCTAGCAATTGTCCTAAACGCATAATTTCTCGATCCTACTCTCAAGCACAAAATATCCAAGAATTCTGACATGAAATCTTGATTTGTGACAACTAGATCAAACCAAAAGCAGCAATACTCAATATGAAACCGATTTTGTTGTTTCCAGCGCCTTCGGCGCTGGAAACAACAAAATCGGTTTTTTGAAAGCCCGCTTACAGCGGGCTTTCAAAAAACCGATTTTTATAATGAGAATTGCTGAACCAAAAGGAGAAGCGGCGCTTTGCGCCGCTTCTCCTTTTGATTTTAATGGCTATATTCTGCGATCGCCTCTGGATAAATAATATGCTCTTGAACTTGGATGCGCTTTTGGAGATCCTCTAGAGTGTCTTCTGGCAATACAGGAACCGCAGCTTGCTTGAGAATTTTGCCGCTATCAACTTCGAGACTGAGTAAATGTACAGTGCAGCCCGTAACCTTGACCCCATAGTTAAAGGCTTGCTCGATCGCATGAATACCCTTAAAGCTTGGTAATAAACTGGGATGAATATTCAGAATGCGCTCTGGGAAAGCATCAATTAAAACTTGGGTGACGATTCGCATCCAGCCAGCCATGATCACCAAATTGACATTGTACTGTTTGAGAATATTGATGATTGCGAGATCCAGAGCTTTACGGGATTTATAGTCTCGATGATTGACAAAAATTGCAGGAATACCAAACTTTTCGGCGCGTTGACGGACAAATGCATCAGGTTCATTGTAGATGACAACTGCGATTTTAGCTTTCAGTTCTCCATTTACGATCGCTTGAGCGATCGCTTCCAAATTACTGCCACTTCCTGAAGCTAATACAGCCAACACCTTTACGCTCACAAATCTTCGAGGCTCCTAAACAAAAAATGCAGACACAAGTTTACTATATAGAGGCAGTGACTTGCTCTGCATCTATATAGCTGATTCTGCCATGACTAGTCTATCGAAATTGTCTCTTGCTACGCCAGAAGTGAGCGATCGCCAACCCTATCCCCTCAGCATAGCGCCGATGATGGATCGTACTGATCGTCATTATCGTTATTTCATGCGCCAAATCACGAGGCGGACTTTGCTATATACAGAGATGGTAACCAGTGCGGCAATTAAGCATGGCGATAAAGACTATCTATTAGGATTCTCTCCGCTGGAAAATCCCCTAGCTTTACAAGTGGGCGGAGACAATCCTCAAGATCTCGCCGAATGTGCGAAGCTTGCTGAATCGATGGGTTATGACGAAATTAATTTGAACGTTGGCTGTCCTAGCGATCGCGTTCAGAGTGGACATTTTGGTGCTTGCTTGATGAAAACCCCTGATCGCGTGGCGAAATGTATTGAAGCAATGATTGCCGCCACTACAATCCCTGTATCAGTTAAGCATCGCATCGGAGTCGATGATTTAGATCGTTACGAAGATATGCAAAACTTTGTGCGGATTCTTGCAGAAGCAGGTTGTCAGCGCTTCTCAGTTCATGCAAGGAAGGCTTGGTTGCAGGGGCTAAGTCCCAAAGACAATCGCGAAGTTCCACCTTTGCGCTATGCCGATGTGCATCGCTTAAAGAAAGAATTCCCGCATTTATTTATTGAAATCAATGGTGGATTTACAACCCTAGAGCAGGCTCATGAGCAGTTACAGTATGTCGATGCCGTGATGATTGGTCGTGCTGCCTATGACAATCCTTATCTATTTGCCATGTGCGATCGCGAGTTTTTTGGTGAAGAAGCTCCTATTCGTAGCCGTGTTGAGGTTGCCGAAGCGATGATTGAATATATTGATCAATGGACAGCCAAAGGCTTGAGGTTACATAAAATCACTCGTCATATGTTGCAATTGTTTCATGGTCAGGCTGGTAGCCGAATCTGGAAACGAATTCTTACAGATAAATCTTGTATTACTGGAGCAGGTTCTGAAGTAATTCGTGATGCGATCGCTGCCGTTAGCAGTTTGTGACCAAACCAAACCCATATTTTTGTAAAAGCCTTGCTTTGCGAGGCTTTTACAAAAATATGGGTTCTTACTTCAGTACAAAGCGCTGCATGTTTGGTGAGTGAATGGGAATTGAGAGCAAAAACTCAGTAAACTCGTTGAGTTCGCTGTTAATCGTCAATGTCCCTTGATGTTGCTTAACGATAATATCGTGGGTAAGTGAAAGCCCCAGCCCTGTTCCTTCCCCAGGAGGCTTAGTTGTGAAGAATGGGTCAAGGATTTTAGAGCGGATCTGAGGGGCAAGACCACAGCCATTGTCACGAATGCGGATTTCTACTTTATCTTCTACCAGTTGAGTAGAAACTGTGAGGCTAGGTATGTATGTACTAGGTCGTAAATCATCTTCACTTAACTGCATCTGCCTAGAGCGCATCGCATCATAGGCATTATCGATTAAATTACTCACCTTACGCAGATAGAAAATCCAGAGATTTGATTTAGATAAAAGAGTCTGAGAATGTATACTGAAACAAAGTTTGAACGTAATTGCTTCATCGAAACTAAACCAAGAGTAGCACATA
>JBIKYZ010000365.1:0-4346 GCA_044354985.1 Pseudanabaena sp.
CAAATATCGCAGACTCAGCAAGGATTATGAATTTTATGAGAACACCTCGGAGTCCTTTATTTACCTAGCTTTGATCCGCAAAATGCTTAGAAATCTTACTGCTGTCAATTCTTAAATGCTTTCTTAAAGTTCCACTTCCTCATGATTACCCATTACAAGATATCCTCAACATGATAGGTGTCATGTCGTTTGAGGTTTTACTGTTTTATGTTGTCATCCGACCAATAACCTATAGACGTTCTTGGCGAAGAGCATTAATGGCGCTTGTTATTGCCATCTTTATGCTTCTCTTTTTTTTTGTTTTTGATGCATACACCGCCTTATATGGGATGGCATTGGCTCTGGCTTGTAAGTGTCACATTCGCTCTGCTTATTCTTTTTCTTATCTCCACTATTCAGACGCTTCAACTAATGTTGTCTAGAAGATCTGATACAAAAGACTAACGTGATATTTTGTTGAGCGCAAAGCGCTGAAATAGAGATCGCTACAAATCATGAATTGTTCAAAAAGATCTAGACTATTTTCTGGCTTAGCCACTAGATTTATTTGAAAGTGCTAAAGTTGATACGGTCAGCGTAAAGTGCTAACCATTCTCCACTGTGTAGATCAAGGTTTATAGGGTTTATCAAAGGTTTATTAACAATGTTGCAAGAGATTCAATTACCTGTTGTTGCAGATGCAAAAAAGTGGACTATTCAAGACAGTGAATCACTTTATCGTATCAATGGATGGGGAGAACCTTATTTTAGTATTAACGAAGCAGGACATGTGACCGTATCCCCCAAGGGCGATCGCGGTGGTTGCATTGACCTCTTTGATTTAGTTAACGATCTGAAGCAGAGAGGGTTACGTCTACCCATATTAGTGAGATTTTCGGATATCTTAGCCGATCGCATTGAGCGCATTAATTCTACCTTTGCCAAGGCGATCGCACGCTATAACTACAATGGCGTTTATCGTGGCGTTTTCCCTGTCAAAGTCAATCAACAACGTCAATTGGTTGAAGAAATTGCCAAATATGGTAAACCGTTTCAGTTTGGTCTAGAAGCAGGTTCTAAGCCCGAATTATTGATTGCTCTTGCTACTTTACGCACCCCTGGCTCGTTACTAATCTGCAATGGCTACAAGGATGCCGAATATATTGAAACGGCTTTACTAGCGCGAAAGTTGGGGCAAAACACGATCATTGTGATCGAGCAACTGGAAGAAGTGGAAATGATCATCCGCGCTGCCACTAAGTTGGGAATTGCCCCTGTGGTTGGCGTAAGAGCAAAACTGAGTGCCAAAGGTCTAGGTCATTGGGAAGACTCGACAGGCGATCGCGCAAAGTTTGGTTTGAGTATGTGGGAAATCCTAGAAACCTTTGAACAATTGGAAGCGGCAAATATGCTGGATTCCCTGAAATTGTTGCATTTCCATATCGGTTCTCAAATTAGTAACATCAGCACGATCAAAGATGCCTTACGCGAAGCAGGGCAAATCTATGTGCAGCTTGTGGAAATGGGCGCACCCATGGGACATCTCGATGTGGGTGGTGGTTTAGGAGTTGACTATGATGGTTCCAAAACTAATTTCTATGCATCCAAAAACTACAGTATGCAGAACTATGCCTACGATATCGTGGCGGCGATTAAGGATGCCTGTGCCGAAAAAGCTGTGCCTGTCCCAACACTGACAAGTGAAAGTGGTCGAGCGATCGCATCCCATCAATCGGTTTTAGTCTTTGATGTAGTTGGCATTAGCGGTATTCC
Organism: Pseudanabaena sp.; assembly: GCA_044354985.1. Taxonomy (GTDB): domain Bacteria; phylum Cyanobacteriota; class Cyanobacteriia; order Pseudanabaenales; family Pseudanabaenaceae; genus Pseudanabaena. The sequence continues at coordinate 1,753 of JBIKYZ010000365.1, forward strand.
TAATCAGCCGATCGCACCTCTAAAAGAGGATGAGCATCTAATCGTCCGCAATCTTTTTGAAGCATTGGAAAACATCAACGAGAATAATTACCAAGAGATTTATCACGATGCCGTCCAGTTCAATCAAGAAGCAGTTAGCTTGTTCACATTCGGCTATCTAAGCCTCAAGCAACGCGCCAGAGTTGAACGCCTATTTTGGGAATGTTGCGATCGCATTCTCAAAGTAACACGCAAACTGAATTACGTGCCTGACGATCTTGAAGATCTTGAACGTGCCATGGCACTGACTTACTACTGTAATTTCTCAGTATTCCAATCTGCTCCCGATAGTTGGGCGATCGACCAATTGTTCCCAATTATGCCAATCCATCGCCTGAATGAAGAACCAAACTGTCGCGGCACAATCGCGGATCTCACCTGTGACAGCGATGGCAAAATTGATCGTTTCATCGATTTACGCGATGTCAAGTCTGTACTTGAGTTACATCCTTTTATTTCTGAAGAGCCTTACTTTCTAGCTTTGTTTCTAGGTGGAGCCTATCAAGAGATTCTTGGCGATTTGCATAATCTCTTTGGTGACACTGATGCAGTTCATATTCATGCAACGCCTAATGGCTATAAGGTTGAGCATGTAATTAAGGGTGATTCGATGACCGAGGTTCTCGAATATGTGCAGTACAATCGCGAATCGATGCTGGAGAATATTCGTCAAGAGACAGAACGCGCTCTCCAAGACAAGCAAATTACTCTTGGTGAAGCTAGGTTGTTTTTACAAAAATATGAGCATTGCTTAAATGGTTATACCTATTTAAGCTAATCAAAACCCAAAACTGTTGTCGTGAGCTTTGCCCACGACAACAGTTTTGGGTTTTATTTTATTTGCGATTCTCAGCGAGTATTAAGCATAATGTCGCAGTTTCTACTAAAGTTACATTAGCTCACAATAATGATTTGCTGTGCCAAGAGTAGAGCAAATCATTAATTGTGAATTGCACATTAGAATTTTTGGTAAAAAGTGGAAATTTTATGTATCAGTAACGGACATGGTGAAGATATCATCGCTGCCCGTATCTGCATTGAACTAGAGAAATTAGGATTTTCTGCGATCGCCTTACCGCTTGTGGGCGTGGGACATGCCTATACTAAAGCAAATATCCCGATCGTCGAAAAGTTTACGCAAGCGATGCCATCGGGGGGATTTGTCCGTATGGATAGCCGTCAGTTAGCGCGTGATGTCAAAAGTGGATTGGTAGGGCTAACTCGGAAGCAATTGGGGTTTGTATGGAGTTGGTCACGGGAAAACCGTAGAAGCAAGCGGCTGGTCTTAGCGGTGGGCGACATTGTGCCATTGCTGTTTGCATGGTTACCATCTCAGTTTGGTGGATGTAATTTTGCATTTGTTGCCACCGCTAAGTCAGAATATTTTTGGCGCGATCGCAAAAGTAGTTTGCCCCATGTCAAAAAACCTTTTGGAGGCTCTAACTTTTTCCCTTGGGAACGCGCTTTGATGAATAGCAATCGCTGCAAGGCGATATTTGTCCGCGATTTATTAACTGCCGAAATCTTGAATCGCGATTTTAAACTGCCAGCGATTTATCTAGGTAATTCGATGATGGATGGGCTTGAACCAAAAGGCATAAATTTTGGTATTGGCGAAGATGAATGGGCTGTGGCAATTCTTCCAGGTTCGAGAGCGCCTGAAGCCTATGAAAACTGGATGACATTGACGCTTTGTGCTCAAGTTGTATCCCGTGCGATTCCGCATAATGTTCATTTTTTAGTAGCGATCGCTCCCGATTTAGATCTAGAAATCATTGGACAGAGCATAATCCAAAAAGGTTGGCAACGCATTGATGAAACTACTTTTAAAGTGCAGAATGCAAGACTAATTTTATTGCAAGATGGCTTTGGTGATTGTCTGCATCAATGTCATTTAGGATTGGCGATGGCTGGCACGGCGACGGAACAGATGGTGGGTTTAGGCAAACCTGTAATTACGATCGCAGGAAATGGCCCACAATTTACGCGCAAGTTTGCTGAAGAACAAGCGGATCTGTTAGGCTGCTCAATTAATTTAATCGAAAAACCAGCTCAGGTTGCGGATGTGCTCAATGAGATTTTACAAGATCCTGATTACTTCCAAGAAGTAAGCCGCAATGGTGAGGAGCGCATGGGAAAAGCAGGAGCATCTGCCCGAATTGCTAAATATATCGCTGAGAAAATCTAAGAAAAAAGGTTCACCAAGTGAACCTTTTTTCTTAGACCGTTTGGAACGGGATATTTGACAATATTTAGAACTGATAGACCAAGCTGAAATAAAAGGCGGATTCTTGTAAGTTAGAGCCGCGATCGCTGAGATTTATAAAGGGAATTGCATAATCTAATCGCATATTTAATCGTTCTAATGGTGTAAATAGCAAGCCCACTCCACCACCAGCTAAAAAGTTTTGACTAGGTAAAGTGTTTGGATCTCACCTTACGCAGATAGAAAATCCAGAGATTTGATTTAGATAAAAGAGTCTGAGAATGTATACTGAAACAAAGTTTGAACGTAATTGCTTCATCGAAACTAAACCAAGAGTAGCACATAGGAA
>JBIKYZ010000010.1:0-42520 GCA_044354985.1 Pseudanabaena sp.
TAAAAACTAAGATTGTTGGGGGCATTAACTAGCTGAGGTTATTGTTTTGGCTATCTTTTAAGCTCTATCTTTATTTAGTTACTTATATCTGTATTATTTGCTACTTTTTGAATTTGGAATTGCTGCTCTAAAAGATTTCTCTACCTGTTCAATCGAGTCAAAATATGTTTTCTGATCATTAAATAAGCATTCCACCTCAGAAGAGACTATCCTTCCTGCTTGACTAAGAAAGCCACGAAGGCGACTAAAGCTTTGCTGCTCAGCTTTCCATTTTTCAATCTCTGACAAAGCTTTTTGAAAAGATTCTGCCTCTTTTTGTATTTCACCTTCACGATCATCAAAAAATTCATTAGCTACTTGGTGCGGCAACCAAACTCTATCTTGAATATGTTCTAATATATTTAGAAAATCTTCTGTTGTGAAACGCGATACTCGATATAAGTCGAGGAGAAAATTTGTGTCAAATACAAACGTGGCATTTTGCCATAAATCAGAAAATTCAGCTTCAGATGGTTTTATTCTCCAAGAAAATAAATTTTTCATATATGTATACTCCAACCGCTAATTGAATTTATTTCACTAGCTAAAATTTCTTCATCTCTATCTGAAACATCTTTCTCAATAGAACTACCTATCCCAGCAATTGAAAGCAGAAAGTTGGGTTTAGGCTCCTCAGGCTTTTGCCCAACTGACTTATAACGCAGATATCCAATAAAACTAATAAGTTCAGAAAAAGCATCATCTGGCAATGTGTCTATCACCTCAATAACCTGTTGCCTTGATAAAGTTGAAGTATCCATCGTGATTATTTTGTATTGCTTTGATTGGATGAAGCCCGAAACTTCTGTGTAATTATTTTAGCTCTACCGCAAGCCGAAAAAGATCTGATTTTTGCTGAAATAGCGATCGCACTCAAGTCCAAACTTCCTCTTACTGTGAATAATTCGCCCTCACCCATCCCCGAAACTCCTTTAAAGTCTTGCTTTCGCCTAATAGTAAGCGCTTCTGCACATATTCCACAATAATCGCTGCGGGTAAAGTAGGAAAGGATAAACTATTTTCTATCGCCACATATTCCCCATTCTGCAAAGCTAGAAACTCTAAACTATAGCCATCATAACGCCAGACTTCAGGCACACCAAGGAGAGCGTAAATCGGTAAACGGCGATCGCTAGGATTCGTGATATCCACTTCTAAAACCAAATCGGGCGGAGGATCTTGTCCGACGATGACATTTTCTTGAGCGCGAATAGCCAACTCATTTTTGATGTAATAACAGGAATCTGGCTCACCACCAATTTTTTGTTCTGATCTTTTCATTAATAGCGAGCCTAAACATCGCATATCAATATCTAATTCATCTACAAAAATAGTTAGAAGCCTGTCGAAAAAATGACCACTTCCTTTATGGAGTGAGAGCGGCGACATAATTTCTAAAGTACAGTTAATGTAATGGAATAGAGTTTTACGGCGATCGCCAACATCTTCAAGTAAGCGCTCAAAAGTTTCCCAACTCACCCCATGAAGCAAGACCCGATTTTCAGATAATGGTCTGGATTTCTCGATTTCTTCACTTACTGATGTAGCAGCTTGCTCTCTTAGTAAGGTTGGAGTATTCATCATGATTGTTTATAGAAAAATACGGGCAGTTGTAAACTTAGATCTTTAGCTCTGAGATGAGATCCAAAAATTTAAAACCAAATTTAGCTTAACAAAGATCATTATAGCGATCGTCAATACGCCCTACTTACAGCTATATATAAATACATAGCGCAATCGACATACGTGCTTTACAAAACTTATCGTGTCTTTCTGGTTGAAATACCTGTAAATGCGGCATTTTCTGATGAGATAGAGATATATATTTAAGTTGGAAAACCCTATACTTGGGTAGATATTATTTCGACTTTTTACATACCCTTTAAAGATCTCAAGGCAGACACATGAGCGTAACAGCGTCAAGTGGTGCAGTAAATGCCCGCCCCAGTCTATATCAGACCGCTTTAACTTCCACAATTTCTCAGATAGAGCAACAAGATCGCTTTGCGACTCGTAGCGAATTAGATGATTTATCCACATATTTTCAATCTGGACTAAAACGCCTCGAAATTGCAGAAATTTTGACAAAAAACTCTGACAATATCGTATCCAAGGCAGCTAGCCGTATTTTTACGGGTGGTTCAGCAATGGCATTTTTGGAAAAACCCAAAAATACTGAAGTCTTAGAGATGGATCGCGCTGGTCGAGTAGTTGATGTCAAGATCGGCATGGAGCTTGGTACAACTACTTATACTGAGGCAAGCGAAGGTGGCTTTTTAGGGACAATCAAGAATTTCTTCAGTAATACAGGCATTACTGGCGTTGTTGATCCTGTGCCAGCTAATTTCCGCCCCATTAACATTTCTCGTTATGGCGCAGACCGCATGAAGAAGTCCCTACGCGACTTGTCATGGTTCTTGCGCTATGCCACCTATGCAATTGTTGCAGGTGACCCAAATATTCTTGCCCAAAACGTGCGTGGCTTGCGCGAAATCATTGAAGCAGCTTGCTCCACTGAGGCAACAATTGTTGCATTGCAAACTATGAAGCAAGCCGCAGCAGGTTATTTCCTCAAAGATCCTGCGGCGATTGAAATTATCAAGCAATATATGGATGTAGCGATCGCTGAATTCAAAGCAGCTACTCCTTCGCCTAAAGTCCGCCAGCGTAACTCTCCCGACTTGCAAGGCTTGGCACTTCCTCAAATTTACTTCAACACTGCTGAGCGTCGTCAGAAGTTTGTGATGAAGGCTGCTATGACAGGCGCTGAAAAAAATGGCGTAGTTAAAGCCGCGTATCGTCAAATCTTCGAGCGTGATATCGCTCGTGCTTATAGCCAAGGCATATCTGACCTTGACTCTAAAGTCAAAAATGGCGAAATCTCAGTTCGCGAATTTGTTCGTCGCTTGGGCTTATCGCCTTTGTATCGCGATCAATTTTTCCTACCCTTCATCAACTCCCGTGCGGTTGAGTTAGCCTTCAAGCATTTTCTTGGACGCTCACCTGAGAGTCGTGAAGAAGTGGCTGCTTACTTTGCGATCGTCTCCAAAGGTGGGCTCTCAGCTCTAGTTAACGCATTAGTTAACTCCAGAGAGTACAGCGACTACTTCGGCGAAGAAACCGTCCCTTACCAACGTGGATACGGACAAGAAGCCCAAACCGCACGTAACTGGGGCGCACAGTTTGACTTGTTCAACTACTCTGCACCTTTCCGCAAGGTTCCTCAATTTATTACCTTGTTTGCAGCTTACGAGCAACCATTGCCCGATCAGCATGTTTACGGTGCTGGTAATGATCCTCTCGAAATCCAATTTGGCGCGATCTTCCCTAAAGAAACTCATAATCCTAGTGCATCCCCTGCTCCTTTTGGCAAGGATACCCGTCGGATCTTGATTCGCAATGGTGCTGGTATCACCAACCAACTTGGTAATCCTGCGGCAACTGGCTCGATTGATTCAATGAGTCCCAAGGTATTCAAGCTCGATCAAACCCAACGCGATAGCGTCAAGATTGGCAAAGGAGCTAGAATCAGTTCGATTAAAGGTCAGAGTGTTAACAACTCGGAAAGCTCTACCCAAGCTGTGATTCGCGCAATTTACTTACAAGTCACTGGCTACATTCCTTTTTCGGGTCAGCGCCTCACGGCAGCCGAGAGCAAGTTGGAAAATGGTCAAATCTCGGTACGCGAATTTGTCCGCATCTTGGCTAAGTCGCCTTTATTCCGCGATCGCTATTGGACGAAGCTTTATGTATGTAAAGCGATCGAATATACTCATCGCCGCCTCTTGGGTCGTCCTACCTATGGTCGCCCTGAAATGAATGCTTACTTTGATCTTGCATCAAAGAAAGGCTTCTATGCAGTCGTTGATGCGATCCTTGAGACTAAGGAATACGAGCAAGCCTTTGGCGAAGATACCGTTCCTTATGAGCGCTATCTGACTCCCGCAGGTGTATCGCTCCGCCACAATCGCAACAGCACCTTGGGTGAAGAAAAAGGCACTAAGGTTGTGGTTGAACCAACCGCTAAGTTCATCGAACTTGGTCAAGTCACCGAAGAGCGTTCGTCTGTATCGATTCGCGATCGCATCAACCAAGGTGTTGACAAGAAGCGTGAACAACGCAAGATCTTCAAGCTCACCACCACCGATCCTGTAGAAACAGGCGCTTTGGTTCGTGCTGCTTATCGTCAGGTGTTCGAGCGTGACATGGATGCCTATGTTGCTGACGCACAGTTCAGTCAATTTACTTCTAAGTTGCTCAACAAAGAAACCACAGTCAAGGAATTCATCTTGGCGATCGGTACATCCGACCTCTATATCAAGGAATTCTACGCACCATTCCCCAACACCAAGGTTATCGAATTGGGTACAAAGCACTTCTTAGGACGTGCGCCCCTCGATCAAGCAGAAATCCGTAAATACAACGTGATTTTGGCAACTAGTGGTATCAAGGCAATGGTCACGGAAATGGTTAACAGCCGTGAATTCCTCGATGCATTTGGTGAAGATGTAGTACCTTACAACCGCTTTGAAACTTTCCCTGCGGCTAACTACCCTAATACCAAGGAGCTATACGATCGCCTCACCAAACAGGACAAGTCGATCGTTGTACCTAGCTTTGCAACTGTTAAATCGAAAGTTCCAACTACGGTTTAGTTAATAAAAAATAGATGAAATATGCCATGCATATTTCATCTAAAAACCAAAAAGGTAGGGGCAATTCATGAATTGCCCCTACCTTTTTGGTTTTTATTAAGATTCAAAATTTTGCTTCAAGAGAGAATAAATTGGTGACGGTTTTTCGGTATCATAAGCATCAGATTAAAGTAAAAAGTTAAATTTATATAAAGGGCGATAAGAAGTGACTATCAGGGTAGCGATTAATGGATTTGGGCGCATCGGACGTAACTTTCTCAGATGCTGGGCTGGTCGCTCAGAGACAAACATAGAACTAGTTGGACTGAACGATACGTCCGATCCCCGTACCAACGCTCACTTGCTCAAGTACGACTCCATGCTCGGCAAATTTGCTGGTGAAGTTAGTGCTGATGACACCACAATTACTGTTAATGGCAAAACCATCAAAACAGTTTCTGATCGCAATCCTGACAATTTACCTTGGAAAGATTGGGGCATTGATTTAGTCATCGAATCTACGGGTGTATTTATCGATAAAGTTGGTGCTGGCCGACATATCGGTGCAGGTGCTAAGAAAGTACTAATTACTGCTCCTGGTAAAAACGAAGATGGTACGTTTGTCGTTGGTGTTAATGATAAAGATTACAACCATGATATTCACCACATCATCAGTAATGCTAGTTGCACCACCAACTGTTTAGCACCTGTTGCCAAAGTCATACTAGAAAACTTTGGCATTGTCAAAGGTGTAATGACTACTACCCACAGCTACACTGGTGACCAACGCTTGCTTGATGCTAGCCACCGTGATTTGCGCCGTGCTAGAGCTGCTGCATTGAGCATTGTACCAACCTCTACAGGTGCAGCTAAGGCGGTTGCGCTCGTATTACCACAACTAGCTGGTAAATTAAACGGCATTGCTTTGCGAGTGCCAACTCCTAACGTTTCAGTAGTTGACTTTGTTGTCGAAGTGGAAAAAGCCACGATCGCGCAAGAAGTTAATGAAGCATTCCGCGTTGCCGCTGAAGGTCCAATGAAAGGCATTTTGGAATACAACGAATTGCCTTTGGTGTCAATCGACTATCGCGGTGTTGATGCGTCTTCGATTGTTGACTCTTCTTTGACTATGGTCATGGGTGGCAATATGGTTAAAGTTGTTGCTTGGTATGACAACGAGTGGGGCTACAGCCAACGTGTTGTTGACTTAGCTGAAATTGTTGCTAAGAACTGGAAATAATTTCTCAAAAAAAGAGGCGGTACTTTGTGCCGCCTCTTTTTTTGTTCACGCAATTTCGCTGATGTATGAGTATCTAGCGATGTAGATAGAATATTGTGGAGTCAATGTTCTTATAGCGATCGCAATGAAACTTCCTACCACTTTGGTTAATTTCGGAGCTTTTTGTAAACGTAATCATCAGCAATTAGTGGCTGGATTGATCACGTTTTCATTGTCTTTGGGGGTATTGGGCTTAAGGGAAAATGGAGCTTTTAAGGAAGTGGAGCTCTGGGTCTATGACAGCTTGATGCGATCGCAACTTAACGAACCACCCGATCGCCGTGTTGTCATTGTCGAAATTTCCGAAGCTGATATTCAAGACTTCTCTAAGCTATATTCTGAACGATGGCCAATTTCGGATCGCTTATTTGCCAGATTAATTAACCAAATTTCCGTAGCCAAACCCGCTGTGATCGGCATTGATAAATACTTGGATTTACCAGTTCTGGAAGGACGTAGTGAGCTAGTTGCAGCCGTTAAAAATGCTGGAAATGTAGTAAATGCTAAATTTATTGCAACTGTTGAAGGTCGGAGTGGCGTTGATCCTGCCAAAGATCTAGAACAAATTAGCAGCTATGGATATGTGAATTTACCCACAGATAAAGGGGCACTGGTGCGGCGAGCTTCTATTGTTGGCGATTCAGGGTCTTTAGCCTTTGAGATTGCCAACTTGTATTTAAAAAATTTGCATGGTAAACAACTTGTATTTGACCCAGCCGCAATTAAATTTACGGCTGGAAAACAAATTATTCCGAGGATAACGGCAAATTACGGTGCATATCGCAAAGAGGATGATAGTGGATATCAAATGATGATTCGCTATCGAGGGAAATCAAGATATTTCGAGCATATTCGAGCGACGGATGTACTTGAGAAACGTGTTGCTCCTGAGAAACTGCGCGATCGCGTAATTTTAATTGGTGTAACTGCGGAAAGCCTCAAAGATAGCTTCCCCACACCTGTTAACCTTGATGGTGAAATAATGTATGGGGTGGAAATCCATGCAAATATTGTCAGCCAGTTGATTAGTAGCACCTTAGACGATCGCAAATTTATTCAAGTTTGGTCAAATGATATTGAAAATATTTGGATTTTGTTTTGGACGATTGCTGGTGGTGCAATGGCAGTATTTATTGCTCATGCTGGCAAAAATATTGGACTTTTAGGTTTCTGCACAGGTGGTTTAATTTGGGCTAGCTATTTTGCCTTTGGTCAGGCTCTGTGGATTCCATTATTTCCGGCTCTATTGGGTTTAATTGCTTCAAATGTATTAGTCATGGCTTATCAGCTTGCGATTCAGCAATCAGAACGCAAAGTGCTGATGGGATTATTTTCGCGACATGTTTCCAAGGAGCTAGCTGATATTATTTGGTCAAATCGCGAAAAGTTTCTGCAAGAAGGTCGGATTACTGGACAAGAAGTATATGTTACGGTCTTGTTTACGGATATGAGAAACTTTAGTACTGCGGCGGAGGCTCAAGCTCCTGGGGAGACGCTAAATTGGCTTAATAATTATTTGGGAACGATCGCTAATGAAGTTTTAGCATATGGCGGAATGGTCGATAAGTATATTGGTGATGCGGTGATGGCAGTATTTGGTGTGCCTATTCCCCACAGCAATGAAATGGAACGTACGCGCGATGCTCAATCTGCTGTGGCTGCGTCTTTAGCGATCGCTCATAAATTAGCGGAAATGAATGAGATCTGGGTAGCCCAAGGGCTACCTCCCGTTTCGACAGGAATTGGCATTAACTCTGGGCTTGTGATTGCAGGAAGTTTAGGAAGTTCGGAGCGACTGGAATATTCTGTATTAGGAGATGCAGTGAATGTTGCTTCGCGCCTAGAGAGCTTTAATAAAGAAGTCGATGGTGGACCACACCATATTTTGATTAGTGAAGAAACGCATCGACATTTGGATAATAATTTTCAGACTGAGTTTGTGGGTAAATTTGCTCTCAAAGGAAAAACGCAAGAAACAGGAATTTACCGAGTGTTGGATGTCAAAAAGAAACCTATTCAACTTAGTTCCACAAACTCATTGGAAAACAAATAAAAAGCGGCGCTTAGCGCCACTTTTTGTTTATTTTTTAGTTAACACTTTAATTGGTGATGTTGTAGTTGAAGACAAATCCGTTAATGCTGGAGGTTTGTCTGTTGATTTAGCCTCAGATTTTTTTACTAAGGGGTCTTTGGGCTCAGCAGCCTCAGATACTGGCTTTTCTATAGGCTTTGTTTCTTCCGTTTTGGCAGGGAAAAATTTGCGAGGATCAAAGTTGAAATTTTTGAATACATCTGTTGGAGCGGCAGTTGGCTTGAATGTATTTGCTTGCTTGACTGGTGCAACATCCTTGGGTAGTTCAGACTCTGGTGATACTAGAGTTGGATTTTTAGGAGCTTCTTTGGTTGATTCTTTAGGAGCTTCTTTAGGAGTTAGTACTTGAGGAGATACTTTGGGAGCGATCGGTCTGCCTGGTATTGCTATAGGGGCATATTTACTCTTGCTTGGGGAAGGTGAGATCTTGACTGGTTCTACAACAGGTACAGGTTTAGCCTTGAGAGATTCTGGAGTAACCTTTACGGGCTCAGTAACTGGTGCGTTTTTTACCTTGATGGGAGCGGGGGCAGTCTTTAGAGGCTCAGCAGCTACAGGATTTACTTTCGCTGGCAAAACCTTGACTGTTTCTGGGACTGGAACGACTTTAGTCGTTACTGGCGCAGTCTTGATAGGTTCTACAGGAGCTTTAATTGGTTCAACCTTGAGTTCTGAGTCTGGAGCTCCTTTGGTCGTTGTTGGTGCAACTTTAATCGGTTCTACAGGAACTTCCTTAGTCGGGACAGATTCAACCTTGACTGGCTCAGCTACTGGCGATGATTTTGTAATAATTGGTGCGGCTGGAACTATAGGAACAGGAACTACAGGAATTACTGATGATGCTTTATCAAGGGGTTTAGGCTCTTCCTTGACAGAGGCTGCTGGCGCAGATGTGGGCGTAGCAATCTCAGTTTTTGTGGATTCGGTGTTTTTTTCTGTGGGGGCAGCGTCAGGTGCGACGGATTCTACAGGTGTAAGTATAACTTCAGGAGCAGGTGGTACATAGTCGGGGTTAACAATCGCCTCAATATTGTCAATCTTTTCACCACGGACTAGACGCGCTAGGGTATCAGTACCATTGGGTTGATAGTTAATGACATGGGCAGTGCTGTTAAATACATTTGCGATCGCATCGCCATCTGGTTCTAGCAATTCCAGTTTTACCCAGTTTTGTCCAGTTTTAAAGCCTTTGAGATAGATTGGCTCCCAGCGATCGAAGGTAAAACTTTGTCCATCAACGGTGGCGCGAACTTGCCAATCATCGATTACCTCGTCATCTTTGCCTAGTAAATGCAAAGGTGCATTTTGCAGATAAAAATCGAGCATGATAGGCTCAGCACCATAGGTTCCTACGGGACGACTGTAGGTAAGTAAAGGTGTTTTTGCTTCTGGCGTATTTTCGCCAGTCTTGGTCAAGACATTAAACGTAGTCTGTGCATATGCGCCTTGGTTTTTGAAGCTTTCATGCCAAGGACGTGAAGCGAAGGCGCGGATTGTGTGGGTTCCTGCGCTGAGGCGATCAAATGTTGCGGTTTGATTAAGGTCGTAAATTGCTTTGTATTCTTGGTTGTCCAAAGTCACATGGATATGGGGCCCTAAACCGAAATCAGCATTTTTGAAAATTGGTAAATTTTTGACATCAAACTTCACCGACACTTGAGTGTCGTTTAGTACTTCATCAGGTTTTGGGCTGATGATACTGACCTGTGGGGTATAGCGATCAAGCAGGCGACTGAGTCGTTGAATTTCCTTTGGTGGGGAGACTTCGGTGATGTTAATGCTCGATACGACTTTTTTGTCAGGGGCTTTACTGACTGGCTTATTGTCACCACCGCAAGCTGTGAGGTAAATGCACAGGGCGATCGCCATGACCAAACTGGATAACTTTTTCCAAGGGATATTTCGCCAATAAGATTGAACTCGCGAAGTCTTTGGCTTGTCTTCGGGTTGGTTAGAGTTTGCGATCGCGCTCATAAAAACTATGCTCAACTCACATTACACAGGCAAATATACCGAAAAATGAGCGCTTTGCTTGTAAAGAAACTTCATTATTTATAAAGCTATTTCCAAAAGCGCTATCTAGATAGGTTTTTCATAAATTGCTTTATGCTAAAAATTGTTTCCTTTCACCGTAAGAGTTGTTTGTGTCAATGCAAGTACGCCGCCAATCTGAAACCGCTAGTAGTAAAGGCTATGCGATCGCCGCCCTCACTGATGCGCCTCAAAACATCCTAGAAAAAATTGTCTGGCATAAAGAGCGTGAGGTGGCTCAAATGTATGCCAACGAGTCGCTAGATGCGATGAAATCGAAACTTGCGAATGTCCAGCCCCCGCGAGATTTTTATGATAGCTTGCAAAATTCCCGCACCAAGCCCGCATTGATCGCTGAAGTTAAAAAAGCCTCACCAAGCAAAGGATTATTTCGTGAAGATTTTGATCCTGTTGCGATCGCCCAAGCCTACGAACGTGGCGGCGCAAGTTGTCTCTCAGTATTAACAGACTCAGAATTTTTTCAAGGCGGTTTTGAAAATTTGCAACTGGTGCGCCAAGCCGTTGATTTACCGTTACTTTGCAAAGAATTTATTATTGATCCTTATCAAATTTATCTGGGGCGATCGCATGGTGCGGATGCAGTTTTATTAATCGCCGCAATTCTTACTGATCCTGAATTAACCGAACTGCAAGCATTAATCCATGAGTTAGGCATGGCTGCACTAGTTGAAGTTCATACTCAAGCTGAGCTAGAGCGTGTTTTACAAATTCCTGATGTGCGCTTAATCGGGATTAATAATCGCAATTTAGAAAATTTTGTCGTAGAGCTTGAACAAACCAAAATTTTAATGGATAGACTAGATCCATTAACTAGAGATAAATATCTTTGGGTGAGTGAGTCTGGTATTTATACCCGTCACGATCTAGACTTTGTGCAAAGTTGTGGAGCCAGTGCTGTATTGGTTGGCGAGTCATTGATTAAACTAGAAAATATTGAGTTAGCCGTCTCAAACTTGCTAGAGAAATAGATGTTTAACCTTAAGTTTTAAGAATTAGTAGTCACAATATTAGCAATTTCAAAATAATTTTTGTCATACAAGTAAAATGCTAATAATTTTTTTGCTTTTGCTTTAGTCTCCAAAAAATTATTAGCTATTTAAGTAAAAATGAACCCGAATTTACAGTCAGTATTGCAAATATTACAAAGGTATTTATTTCCAGTAGTTCGCATTCTAGTGCTTGCTTATATTGGCTTAGCGATCGCTCTTTATCTCGGACAATCAAACTTAGTCTATATGCCGAGTCAAGAGCTAATAGATACACCTGCAACCATAGGCTTAAAATTTGAAGATGTACAGCTCACGACTAAAGATAATGTCAATTTAGCTGCTTGGTTTGTACCAGCCAAAGATAACGATCAAATTGATAAGGGTGTGATTTTGTTTTGTCATGGCAATGGCGGTAATATTAGCAATCGCATCAGTTACTTACCAATTTTTAGAGATTTAGGGCTATCTACTTTCCTGTTTGATTATCGAGGCTATGGCAAAAGTGAGGGTAAACCCAGCGAAGAAGGAACTTATGCGGATGTTGAAGCTGCATGGCAATATCTTACTCAAGAGAGACAAATTCCCCCTCAAAAAATTATTATTTACGGTGAATCATTAGGCGGTGCGATCGCCTCTTACTTAGCTCAGAAAATCTCACAACAAGATAGCAAAAATTCAGCAGGCGGTTTGATTCTTGCTTCAACATTTACCTCAATTAGCGATCGCGCAGCTGAGCTTTATCCGTTTATGCCAATTCGATTTCTCTCGCGATTTTCCTACAACTCTATTGACCGCTTGCCTATCATTAAAATCCCCATTTTAGTGATTCATAGCATCGATGATGAGATCATCCCCTTTCATCATGGCGATCGCAATTTTCAAGTAGCCAATCAGCCCAAAAAACTAGTCACACTACGTGGCGATCATAACGGTGGCTTTTTAGACTCTCTCGAAACCTATCGCAATGGGCTTAAGGAATTTATCCAAAGTATATAATTGTGGACAGCGTAAACAAAAATTACGAATTACGAATTACGAATTGAAATCTCCTTGATAATTCGTAATTCGTAATTCGTAATTATCAATTCAGGAATATCTGTGCTGTTAGGTTTCGATCCAGGAAAACAAAAATGTGGTCTGGCTGTCATGGGCTTAGATCGTAAGCTTCACTTTCAGTCTGTCATCCCCAGCCAAGATGCGATCGCTAAAGTTGGCAGCTTATTAGATAGCTATCCCATTTCGCTGATGGTGATGGGCGATCAAACTGCCTCTAAGCAATGGAAAGCTGAACTACAGTCAACGTTCCCAGATTTGCGAATCATCACCGTTGACGAGCGTTATAGCAGTGAAGAGGCTCGCCTACGATTTTGGGAGATTTATCCCGCTCAGGGCTTAATGAAATTAGTCCCGCTCGGAATGCGATCGCCTGATCGTCCAATCGATGACATTGTTGCCATTATCCTAATTGAACGTTATCTCAGCCGTCTAATTAGCTCATAAGTACTAAATTACCCAAACCCGTAAAGTTGCGCCCCGCAGGGGCGCAACTTTACGGGTTTGGGTTTGTAATTAATTATGCCTAGCTACTTAGACAAGAAAATATCTTGCTTCACGAGATATTTTCTCTAAAAGTTTTGTCAAGCTTCGTAAAGTAACGTTAAGTAAGCTTGAAGCAGGGGTATATAGAAATGATATCTTTGCTTTTGATATCAAAAGCATATACGCAATTTGGGAGAACATCTCAATGTCAGAAGAAACAGCAACAGCACCTACCCCTAAGGGCAAAACCCCTATCTGGGGTGGTAGCACAGGTGGTTTGCTCAACTCCGCCTTCACCGAAGAAAAGTACTTAATCTCTTGGAATAGCCCCAAAGAGCAAGTATTTGAAATGCCTACAGGCGGCGCTGCAACTATGGTCAGTGGCGATAACTTGCTTTACTTAGCTAAGAAAGAGCAAGCCCTTGCTTTGGGTACACAGTTGCGTAAATTTAAGATCACCAATTACAAAATTTGGCGCGAATTTCCTAATGGCGACCAAGTTTATCTACATCCTAGCGATGGTGTATTCCCTGAGAAGGTGAATGCTGGTCGTGTTGCCGCTAATAGCGTCAGCCGCAAGATTGGTGATAATCCTAATCCTATAAGCGTCAAGTTTACAGGTAAGGCAACTTACGATGTCTAATTAATAGCCTTGGCTATTAAATCGCTCTCATTTATTTTTATTTTCACAAAAGCTAATGCGATCTCTAGATAGCATTAGCTTTTGTTTTTCATATAGAAATCCTAAATGGTTAGTAGAAGCGTAACCCCACAGGGTTACGCTTCTACTAACCATCTCCTACTATTGCAGTTTTTTAGTTCTAAGTGCTGTGATGCTTCATAAACGTAAGAAATTTATGCGACTGTATATATAACCCCTAAGCCCTTTACACAGGCAGAGTGTGCTAAAGAACTTAGGGGTTAATGTTTAATTACCAATCTAACTATCTACATATTTGCTTTTCTAATTAATCTAATAACTTTTGCGAATCTACCTTCGGCGGTATAGCTTATTAAGAAATATAAAGTAATATTAATTCAACTAAAGATTTTTAACTTTTAGAAATCAGAAAACAAAGGAGATAACTGCAATGTCCGATTCTACAGAGCCTAAATTTGGTTTTAACAACTTCGCTGAAACTTGGAACGGTCGTCTTGCAATGCTAGGATTCGTTATCGGTTTGGCAACAGAATTAATCACTGGACAAGGCATTCTGACTCAGATTGGCTTGATGTAAATTTTTGACTGTTCTAGAAAATGTAACTGGTAGAAGTTTCATTTTTGTATCCAACACAATATTTAAAAAGAGAGCTGCGTCCAACGCAGCTCTCTTTTTAAATATTGTGTTGGATAAATTTGTTCTACCTTTAGCGGTATGGCTTATTAAGAAATATAAAGTAATATTAAAACAAGCAAAGATTATTAACTTCTACTTAATAGTTAAACCACCAAGGAGATTACTGAAATGGAAAACACTACAGAGCCAAAATTCGGTTTCAACAACTTCGCTGAAACTTGGAACGGTCGCCTCGCAATGCTAGGTTTCGTTATTGGTTTGGCAACAGAATTAATCACTGGACAAGGCATTCTTACTCAGATTGGCTTGATGTAATCTTTCATCTAAGCAAATAAAAAGGGGCGCGAAGCGCCCCTTTTTATTTGCTTAGATATATTAAAATCTTTTCAAAAAGACCCACGATCACATCTTCTCCATTATCTCGAATAAAAATATCAAAATTTGGATGAGAATTTGCCTCAATCAGCCAGTAATTTTGGTGATCATCTAAGGCTATATCCAGACCCACATAGGGGATTGAAATCTTCCGAAAAATTGGTTGAATGAATTTATTGATTGAAGCAATAGTTTGTTCGTCACTAACTTGTTTTGCGATCGCACCTTCCCAATGTAATGGACTAAGATTTCCCGTAAACTCTGCCTGCGAAATATCTTTGTCATACACAACTATTTGCTCTTGATTGAGACATACAGAGCGATATTCCTTAACGATATTAATTGGTTCCTGTACGAGAGCAACGTAGTCATAATTTTTGCTATTAACATTAAAAATACAATCTAAAGCATTACGAATCTGTAGCAAATCAAAGCACTTAAAGACATTATTCCCACCCGATCCCCGATTCCGCTTCACAATGACTGGCAGCTCAAAGCTATTTTCAATCTCCGCAATAATGTCATCGGTGGTTGAGTACCGTAAATACTCTTTATATTTCTGATCGCAATAGGGAGAGATAAAAGATACTGTAAGCGGCATCTTCACGACATCGCGAAATACTTGATAAAAATATTGCTTATCCTTAAAGATTTCCGCTAGAGATTGTGGTATGAGAGGCGTTGAGTAGTTAGTGAAGTAATATTCGCGATCGCTGAGTTTAACCTTAACTAGATTCTGATTCGGATGCAAAATCTCATATTCTATGGATAACTTTTTGCAAGCCGCCAATAACATTTTGATGTTTGTCAGCATATTTACTTGATTCTATTTCAAAAAATTGAGGAGGCATTTTGTGCCTCCTCACCAACTTAAGCTAGTGTATTTCTTAGCTGAGCTTCCGCAGCTTCTAGTGCTTCTGGTAACTTACTGGCATCTTTACCACCCGCCTGTGCGAGGTTGGGGCGACCGCCGCCACCGCCGCCACAAATTTTGGCGATCGCACCGATAAATTTACCAGCTTGCAATCCCTTAGCGATTACTTCCTTACTGAAAGAAGCTACCAGTGTAACTTTGCCATCGTCGGTAAAGGAACCCAAGACAACTGCACTCTGTCCTAACTTCGCCGAGAGTTTTTCGGCAGCAGCTTTGAGCGCTTCGGCTTCAATATCAGGAATTTGGGCGACAAGAATCTTGAATTCTCCAACAGGTTCTGCGTCAACGAGAATGCTATCGGCTTTGACCAGAGCTAGTTGCTGTTTTAAGCTCTCCACTTCTTTTTGGGAGTTCTTTAACTCGTTTTGTAGTCCTGTAATCCGATCGCTAATTTCTTCAGGCTTGATTTTAAAGCGATCGCTTAAATCTTTGGCAATATTGTCACGCAGGGTGAGATATTCGAGTACAGCTTGACCTGCGATCGCTTCGATTCGACGCACACCAGAGGCAACACCTGCTTCAGCAATGATTTTAAACAAACCAATTTCGCTAGTGTTCTTCACATGCGTACCGCCGCAAAGTTCCATTGAGACATTAGGAATATCCATAACGCGGACTTCTGCGCCATATTTTTCACCAAACATTGCGATCGCTCCTTTGGCTTTTGCTTGGGCGATTGGCAATACTTCGATTACTGATTCATGGGCTTCGGAGATCCAGTTATTGATCTGCAATTCGATTTGCTGAATCTCTTCGGCGGTAATCGCCCGATTGAGATTAAAGTCAAACCTTAGGCGATCGCTATCAACTAAGGAGCCTGCTTGAGAAACATTAGAATCAACGATTTTCTTGAGGGCGGCTTGCAAGAGGTGAGTAGCGGTATGATGTGCCTGAATGCGACGACGTTCAGATACTGCAACTTGAGCATTGACGTTATCACCAACAGCTATTTCACCACGTTCTACTTGTCCAATGTGGATAAATAGATCGGCTTGCTTCTGGACATCGCTAATCTTGGCGATCGCTTCACCAATAGCGAGATAACCCGTATCGCCAACCTGTCCGCCTGATTCTGCATAGAAAGGTGAACGATCTAAAACGATTTGGACTTTGTTACCTGCGATCGCAGTTTTAACCAGTTCGCCATTGACGAGAATTGCTTTCACGGTCGCAGTGCTACTAAGTTCCGTATAGCCAAGAAATTCAGTCTTACCAATTTCTTTAGCGATATTCACCCAGCTATCTTTCGCCATGAGATCAATATCTTCGTGGGCGGCTTGCGATCGCTCTTGTTGCTTCTTCATTTCCGACTCGAAGCCGATCGCATCAACAGTAAAGCCTTCTTCTTCGGCGATTTCTTGGGTTAATTCAAGTGGAAATCCGTAAGTATCATAGAGAGTGAAAGCATCAACACCCGAAATTGTCTTACTAGATTTCACTTCAGGTTTTGTAAGAATCTCTTCAAGCAGCTTTTCTCCCCGTTCTAGGGTCTGCAAAAAACGAACTTCTTCGATTTTGATCTCATCTTTGATTACTTGCTCTCTTTCACGCGTATTGGCATAAACGGACTCTGAAAGTGCGATCGCAACTTCAGCAACTTCAGACGCAAATGTGCCTGAGATACCTATCAAACGCCCATGACGAACTACGCGGCGCAAGAGACGACGCATAATGTAACCGCGTCCAACATTCGAGGCATTGATTCCATCGGCAATCATATGGACAACGGAGCGTACATGATCACCAATCACTTTCAGCGAAGTTTTTACTTTTTCATCGCTCTGATGATAATCAATCCCTGCAATATCCGCAGCTTTTTTGATAATTGGGAAGATTAAATCTGTCTCGTAGTTATTGGGAACAGCCTGCAAAACCTGCGCCATGCGCTCTAAGCCCAAGCCCGTATCAATATTTTGCTTCTTTAGTTTTGTAAGATTGCCAGCCGCGTCACGATTTAACTCCATGAACACGAGGTTATAAATCTCTAAAAAGCGTGAATCATCTTCCAAATCAATCGCATCGTCACCCAATTCAGGATGAAAATCATAATAGATTTCTGAACAAGGACCACAAGGTCCAGTCGCACCCGAAGCCCAGAAGTTATCATCGCCCATTCGTTGAATTCGATGTGCTGGAATTCCGATCGCATCGCGCCAAATCGCAAAGGCATCTTCATCGGTGTGATAGACGCTGACAACTAGGCGATCGGGCGATAGTTGAAATACTTTAGTGACTAATTCCCATCCCCAAGCGATCGCTTCTTTTTTGAAATAGTCGCCAAAACTGAAATTACCTAACATTTCAAAGAACGTATGGTGACGCGCAGTTCTACCGACATTCTCGATGTCATTAGTGCGGATACATTTTTGAGATGTGGTAGCGCGAGGAACTTCAGGCTCCTGCTGACCCAAAAAAATTGGCTTAAATGGTAGCATTCCCGCGATCGTTAATAGCACTGTAGGATCAGCAGGTACGAGTGATGCGCTAGGCATTACCTTGTGACCACGCTCCTCAAAGAAGTTGAGAAACTTTGCGCGAATTTCAGCACCAGTAAGAGAGGGAAGGCTAGCCATAAAAGTTTGAATTAATGCAGACAATTTCTTAATTGTATTATACAAGGCAGTTTTGACCAATTTGGGCAAAACTGCCAAAAGCTAGAAATCACCGTAATCAACTTGCAAGCAGGTTAAACCCAGATCTCGCCAAACTCTAACGACTTGATCGCGATCATCCAGCACAAAGGCAACATTGTATTTATCAAGAATAAATTCATCATAAATCTCTCTCTTAACAATGCTATCTTTGCGCATATCACCAGACCTTCTCATATACAGAGCATCAAAACATATACCATGCTTCTCTAGCCATGCTAATGTCTGAGGCTTGGACTTATCCTCTCTCCCAGACACAAATACGATCGCTTTTCCTGCTGTCTGCAAAATTGATCGCACGGGTTCATTGACCAAATCTTTCTCACAACTGGCGCTATCATAGGGGCTGCGATCGCCAATCAAAGCAAGAGTTCCATCTAAATCACAGATAATCGCATCAGGTAAGGCTGGATTATGAGCAGGTTTTGGGCTTCTAGGCGGTGCGATAAATTGGTTGTACATATCACGAATCACCTTTTCCCCAACTGAGTTAAAGCGTTGCAAATCGCGCTTAATGCAGGTTTCTAAATCCACATGCCGGAAGTCTACGATCTCCAACACTGCCAAGCCCTTAATCAATTCTCTAATTCTTGCTTCGTGTTTAGGAGCAAGGTGTGTATTATCCACAATTACGTGCTTTCCTTCTTCTAAAGCCGCTTTAATAATCTGATCTTGGATATTTAAAACAAATTTCTCATTACCTTTGGAGAAATAAGAATTATCTAGCATGGCTCGAAGCTCGTCCTTATTCACCCGCTTAATTCCATTGGGTGATTTATCTGCTTTTGCTTTAGCCCATGTAGATTTGCCTGAAGCAGGCAAGCCAATTGTGAAATAAACTGTCAACATTTATTCAAAAATCTCGGTGAGCTTACAGACGAAATCTGGTAATAGAAGTGAAGTTATCGAATCATTCTCAAATAGAGTTGCCACTAAAACTAGAGCTGCATTCTCTCTTCTATACATTTGGATTGACTTCTTTCTCCAATCCACAATCCAATATTCAAGTACACCTTGAATGGAATACAGCTTTAACTTCAACTCGCGATCGCGTCTTTCTTGTCCTGCCCCTTCTGATAATACTTCGACCACGAGATCAGGTGCGGCGGTCAAATGTCCCTGAGCATCAAGTACATCCCTTAAGCGCCCTTGTCTTAACCAAACCAGATCAGGTATGACATTATCAGAATCAGCGAAAACTATCCCTGGCGTAGTAGCAATTACACCTAGCCCAGTTAGTCGATTCCAAGACTTTAAGGCAAAACAAAGATTGTCGATCGCTGTTTGATGATACCAATGCGGCGCTCTAGTCACTAATAATTCTCCATCAATGATTTCATAGCGAGTATTATCATCTGGGAAAAGCTCCAAATCAGAAGATGTCCAGCGTACTTTGGCGATGTTAGCTTCTGTCGTAACTGCCATGATTCTCTTCCTCTCGATTATAAAGTTTTGGAGATTCTTCAACTACTATTTCTTGAGATTCTTGCGAATTAGGCAAACCTAAAGACAACTCTAATTGATCACTTGTTTGCTCATTTAACTCTTCTAATTCTTCATTGATAGGATTTTCTAATGCTGTGTCAGTCGAAACTAAATCAGAATCATCGACAATATTTGTAATAATGGTTTGGGATGTATCAGTTTCTTCAACGCGATCATTGCTCCCTTCATTTTGATTCTTATTAGCAGCTATTCTTATTTTGCTGGTTACTTCGATAGTCCGTTCGGCAATAACCGCAATGCGCTCGGGAGAAATATCTTCAGTTGTAGCTTTGATGTTTTCTTTTACAACGATCGCATCAAGAGCATCCTCGGCAGATTGATCCATTTCTAAGGCTAAGGAATCGGAGTTACTTGATGAAGTTACTTCGTCAGTGGGTTCATCAAAGAGACTAACTAGATCGGGCAGTTCTTCACGCACCATCCGAATCGGCAAATTGGCAATCAATGCGGTCATCCGTTTGTCAGACTCTAAGCGAATATCCAATGAGCCTTCATCAAGTTCTACATACTTAGAAACTACACGCATAATCTCATGGCGCATATTTTCAAATACCTGTGGCTCGATCGCAGCCCGATCATGGGCAAGGATAAATTTCAAACGCTGCTTGACTTTTGCCCCACTAGGGACATTACTTCTTTGAAATAGGCGATCGAGCAGTGTTGAAATCATCTCAAACCTCAGGAGTTCCCACTAATCCAACTTGACAGACGAGCAAAAAATCCTTTAGGAGGGGCTTCGAGCTTTAAAAACTCAATATTTTTTCCTTCAAGGCGTTTTGCCACATTTTCATAGGCAGTGCCTGCCAGCGATGGCTTATCTGACAACACCAATGGTTCCCCTTTATTTGTAGAAACGATCACCTGTTCATCATCAGGAATTACACCAATCAATTTCACTGACAGAATATCCAGCACATCTTCGACACTCATCATGTCGTTGTTTTGTACCATCGCAGGACGAATACGATTCAGAATTAGTTTAATATCCGTAATTCGATTGGCTTCGAGCAACCCAACTACGCGATCGGCATCGCGCACTGCCGAAATTTCGGGAGTTGTCACGACGATCGCTTCTTTCGCGCCAGCGATCGCATTCTGAAATCCTGACTCAATGCCTGCGGGACAGTCAATCAAAACATAATCAAAATATCTGCCTAAAACCTCTACCAGTGCCTTCATGTGGGCTGCCGTAATCGCCGTTTTGTTGCGAGTTTGGGGAGCCGCCAATAAAGATAGGTTGGGTTGCCGCTTATCTTTGACTAGAGCTTGATCGAGCTTACATTCTCGCGCAATAACTTCTAGAGCCGTATACACGATGCGATTTTCTAATCCCAATAAAAGATCGAGATTGCGTAAGCCAAAGTCAGCATCTACCAAAACCACTTTGCGTCCTAGTTTGGCTAGAGCCATGCCGAGATTTGCTGAAGATGTGGTCTTGCCGACACCACCTTTACCAGAGGTAACAACGATAATGCGACTCATGTTTACGAATTACTGATTTGCGAGGGATAGTTGAGCGAAGAATGACTAAATGCTGAAAAATCAACAACTTGGACAATTTTAATAGCAGGCGTACCTTGTGTACTTACAAATGCTACTTCTGGACAGAAAGATGTGCTCGGACTCTCAACACGGGCAATAAAGTTGGCAATCCTAATTTGGGTTGCGTCTAAGTGTAAAGCCATAACTACTGCTTGAGCGTTGCCTTTCGCCCCTGCATGAGCCATGCCTTTTAGCTTGCCACACACAATAATGTCGCCTTCAGAGATAAGCTCTGCACCAGCATTGACATCACCGAAGATAATAATACTGCCAGAATGCCGAATTTCTGTACCAGATCTTACCGTCATCTTAATGTATAGCGGATCATCCGTTGGTGCATTAGGAATCGGATTAAATCCTAGCAGTTCACGAAAGATCGTACCTTGCTCTACGCAGAAACCCATGCTAGCAGCATTAACCGCAGTTTGGCGACGATTGGTGACAATACAATGTAGCAAAAGTTGATAATTTTGCAGTGACTCGGATAACTCTTGGAGTTGGCGCGTGTCCAAGAGGCGATCGCCTGCTTGCAAATACACCTGCGTGCGAGGCTTCCAATCATGACCACTCGCCGCCATGCGTTGCTCTAACTGAGAAAGTATTTCTTCCCAACTTAAGGTTAGCAGCGAAGTCTCAGAATTATCCGAATGGATATTATCTAACCCAACTGCTTGAAATTCACCATTATCGTTTGATTGCTTAAACGGTAACTTGACTTTTTTGTCAGTTGGTAACAACAGGTTCAGTTTTCCATCAAGCGTTTTAAAACGAACCTGCGAGATTTCTGAATCGGTTTCTGGTTCGGGCTGAGTTTTTTTTGCAGGTTTGCTGGTGGTGGGAATAGGTTTAAGTTCACCACCCTCGACATCTGCGACAGTCAGCGGAGCAGGTACATTACCGATATACTCGTCATTTTGAGGTACGACAATGACTACAGGCATCTCCGCAGATGACAAATCCCCTGCGACCGACTGTAATTTTGTAGGAGGCAGAGGATTAGATTTCACGGCAATATTACGCTGGTTGGCATTCATGAAGCTTGTTTTAAATTTAGCGCTATGCAAATTACCTACAACCAGACAAAGGCAATCCCTACGCTTAGCGCAGGGATTGCCTTTGTCTATCTTAAGCTGATGGCAGCAACTGAAGGTTATTTTCAGAGCCGCTTAGAGCTTCTTGTTCGATCACCTTGACCTTGCCATCGTCATCGACATCCACCTGTACAGATGCACCTTCACGCACTTTACCTGTGAGGATCTCTTCCGCAAGAGAATCTTCAAGCAAGCGCATGATCGCTCTACGTAATGGACGTGCGCCGTAGCTGGGGTTGTAGCCTTCTTGGACAAGCAGATCCTTAAATCGCTCAGTGACCGTGAGGACTATATCCTTATCAAGCATCCGCTTGAAGAACTCATTAAGCATTAGATCGGCTATTTCCTTGACTTCGGGTTTCGTCAACTGACGGAAGACGATGATTTCGTCAAGACGGTTGAGAAACTCTGGGCGGAAATATTGCTTCAGTTCTTCATTAACTAGCGATCGGATGCGGGTATAAAGCGCATCTTCTTGGCTGGCTGCAAAGTCAAAGCCAAGTCCACCGCCACCTTTTTCGATTACCTTAGATCCGACGTTGGAAGTCATGATCAACAAGGTGTTTTTGAAGTCAACGGTGCGACCCTTGGAATCAGTCAAGCGACCATCTTCAAGTACTTGTAAGAGTAAATTGAAAACATCGGGGTGAGCTTTTTCGATTTCGTCGAATAGCACCACGGTGTAAGGACGACGACGCACAGCTTCAGTAAGCTGACCACCTTCGTTATAGCCAACATATCCTGGAGGTGAACCGATCAATTTAGATACGGTGTGACGCTCCATATATTCAGACATATCGAGGCGGATCATTGCATCTTCAGATCCGAAGAAGTAAGCTGCAAGAGCCTTGGTTAGCTCAGTCTTTCCAACGCCTGTAGGCCCTGAGAAGATAAAACTAGCGATCGGACGGTTGGGACTCTTAAGTCCAACACGTGCCCGACGAATTGCACGAGAAATAGCTTTAACAGCTTCATCTTGTCCGATTACGCGGCTATGCAGGGTTTCTTCCATCTGCATGAGCTTGACAGATTCAGATTCAGTGATTTTGAGGACAGGTACGCCAGTCCAAGAACTGACGATATAGGCGATGTCTTCTTCGGTTACATGAATCTCAGGTGCATCTTCGGCAGGAGTTTCAGCCTTTTTGGTTTGGCTGAGGGCGCGAATTTGTTGCTTGAGATCGATTTCCTTGTCTCGCAATTCGGCAGCTTTATCAAAGTCCTGTTTGCGAACCGCGTCATCCTTATCTTTTAGGGTTTGACGTAATTCTTTGTCTAGTTCTTTGGCTGCTGGAGGTAACTGCGAGTTAATCAGGCGCACACGAGAACCTGCTTCATCTACCAAATCGATCGCTTTGTCTGGCAAGAAGCGATCGCTAATGTAGCGATCGGCTAGTTTTGCAGCGGCAACTAATGCTGCGTCATCGATCTTGAGTTTGTGATGTTCTTCGTAGCGCTGACGCAAGCCAATCAAAATTTCGATGGTTTCTTCGACGCTAGGCTCACCAACCATGACAGGTTGGAAGCGACGTTCGAGGGCAGCATCACGTTCGATATGTTTGCGATATTCATCAAGGGTTGTTGCGCCGATGCATTGCAATTCGCCACGAGCAAGGGCTGGCTTAAGAATGTTAGCGGCATCGATTGCGCCTTCAGCTGCACCAGCACCAATCAAGGTGTGAACTTCATCAATTACCAAGATCACATTGCCAGCAGTGCGAATCTCTTCCATGATCTTTTTGAGGCGTTCCTCAAATTCACCCCGATACTTTGTACCCGCAACTAGCAGACCGATATCAAGAGTGACAACTCGCTTTTCTTGCAAAATGTCAGGGATGTCACTATTAGAAATGCGCTGAGCTAAACCTTCCGCGATCGCGGTTTTACCTACACCAGGTTCACCGATCAAAACAGGGTTGTTTTTGGTGCGGCGACCGAGGATTTGGATTACTCGTTCAATTTCCTTCTCACGACCCACAACAGGATCGAGCTTGCCATCTTGGGCAAGCTGGGTCAGGTTTGAGCCAAACTCGTCAAGGGTTGGTGTTTTGGTGCGTCCCGATGAACCGCCACCTGCGGAGACCTCAGCAGTCTCACCCAACATGCGGATTACTTGTGTGCGGACTTTGGACAAATCAACGCCCAGATTTTCTAACACTCTAGCGGCAACGCCTTCGCCTTCGCGAATTAGTCCTAGCAATAGATGCTCAGTACCGATGTAGTTATGTCCCAACTGGCGAGCTTCTTCTAAAGACAACTCTAGGACTCTCTTGGCGCGAGGTGTGAAAGGGATTTCTACCGCGACAAAACCAGAGCCGCGTCCGATGATTTTCTCAACCTCAATCCGTGCATCTTTGAGGTTTACACCCATCGACTTAAGTACTTTGGCGGCAACGCCAGTTCCTTCTCCGATCAGACCCAATAGAATTTGCTCTGTGCCGACAAAGTTATGACCGAGGCGGCGAGCTTCCTCTTGAGCCAGCATGATGACTTTAATTGCTTTTTCTGTAAAGCGTTCAAACATGGCGTTTCCCCATACTTTGCTGCGTTCTGGTTAAAGTTAATACTAGCACAGCCTTAACAGCATTCTGTGTGTACGGATCTCACTCCTTTTAACCAAAACTTAAAGCTATGTCTTAGGGATAATTTTTTGGTTTTGATCGCCTATTTGCGTATTATTTTCGGATAACTAGTTGTTTTTTTGTTATTCAGAGAACAGATTAAATGACCTTACAATGAATTACCAAACTAGCTAATCTCATTCATTAAGTACCAATTACCCAAACCTGTAAAGTTTCGCCCCTGCGGGGCGAAACTTTACAGGTTTTTAAAAGCACAAAATGGCTACGCCATTTTGTGCTTTGGTATTACGGGTTATGCAATTTAATAAAGAACCAGATTTTTGATGGCGCGGCTTCGCCGCGCCATCAAAAATCTGGTTCTTTATTTTACCGACGCAGCTTTACCAAAGCTAAAGCACACTCAAAAATAAATTCTTTTGTTGCCAGAGCATCCATGCTCCCCCAACTACCATGAAGGCTAACACAAGTTGTCGAAATTGATGATGGCTCATCCGTTTGAGGATTGCTTTGCCAATAAGATTGGCTGGTATGGCTGCTAAACCGATCGCTAAGCCTGCCACTATTTGATCCTTAGACATAGCCGCAAAAGCACCGTAGGTAATGATTTTGGCTAAATGAATAATTGTCATGTGGGTCGCTTTGGTAGCGAGCATTTGCTCTTTGACTAATCCATAGTGCAAGTAAAAAGGATTAAGTACAGGACCAGTTGTCCCCACTAAACCAGACACGTATGCCTTGAGGAAACCCGCAGGCATAATATGCCATGCTTCTAGCTGAAACCTGGGTTTAACAATTGCGGTGTCTTCAGGTTCACTAAAATCATTGGATTCGCTAGATTCACCAAATAAGGGTGGAATTAAATCGCCACTAGCTAATTCAAGAGACTCACTAGATGGAATTGCCACAGTTGTGTCTGAGCTTGCGGCAGTTTTTTTTTCTGGACTCTTCTCTAATTCAAATAAAAATGCACTGACAATTAAGAAAATCGCAATAATTATTTGCAACCAGTCAAGATGGATTTGGGTAAATGTGTATGCTCCCAGAATTGCCCCTGCGATCGCTCCCGGTGCGTACCAAGCAGTTAATTGCCAATCAATCTCGCGCCAAAACAGGAAAACTCGATGGGCATTACCGAAAAACATGCCAATTGTAATTACAGGTGGAACCGAAGAGGCTCCCATTAATAAGTTAATAAGAGGGATTAAAACAAAGGGACTTCCCCCGCCTGCCAGCGTACTAACAATCCAAGCAAAAAAGCTAACTACACTGAGATATACAATTGGCATGAGTTCTGGCATTGATCGATAATCCGTTTGTATCAGGCTAGTTATACCAAATTAAAAAGTGGCTACACCATTTTTTAATCTTAAAAACCCTTGCTAGGTTTGGCTTTCAATTCACAAAAGTGTTGTCATGCTTTCGTGAATTGGTATTACGGCGCGTTGTGCTGCACATTCCGATGAATCTTTAGATTATTACAACACATGAGCCTATCGACCCGAATCTATCTAAGTGAGATTGATCAAAATTTTTTATCGCAGCTATTGGCGATCGATTGTGCATGTCTTGGCAATTTCTGGAGCTTAGAAGCCTATCAGCGCGAAATTGACAATCCTAGCAGTCTTGTATTGGGCTTAACTACGGAAAATCATGAATTACTAGGTTTTGGCTGTTTGTGGTCAATTCTTGAAGAAGCGCATATCACAGTATTAGCGGTGCGTCCCGAATATCAGGGTCAAGGTTTTGGTAAGTCACTGGTTTGGGGCTTGCTTAAAAAAGCCCGCGATCGCCAATTAGAATGGGCAACACTCGAAGTTCGTGAATCTAATCATGTTGCGATCGCGCTATACGAAAGTTTTGGTTTTAAGGAAATTGGTCGAAGACCGAAATATTATGAAGTGACGGGCGAAGATGCGTTGATGTTGTGGTGCAAAGGCATACATACAAAAGAGTTTGGATTATTGCTAGAGCAGTGGCATGAGTCTATATCTTTGCAATTATTAGCCAAAGGCTGGAATTTATAAAACGAGAAATTAGTGTTGCTGTGCTTTGCATAGCAACACTAATTTCTTGGACTAGATTTGTGGTGGCGCAGCGAAGCCGCGCCACCACAAATCTAAAACTAAACCACCTCTACTTATTGCTATAGAATTTAATTTAGGTTCATGAGCAATTAGGTCGCTTTAGGGTTATAAGGTCTAAAAACGATGAAAATATCCGACTGGGCAAAACAAGCTATTAGTTTGACGATCGCGAGCTGGGGTTTTTGGAATGTGGCGATCGCAAATGCTAATGCCCAATTAGGCAATGTTGTTGTCTATATAGCAGGCAATAATCCTGTAACTCTCAATATTGCAAGGCAAGTTGTCACTAATCCTGTGGTTGCTTCGGTCAATGGTCAGACATCTATCGTTGCAGGATCCTTTGACGCGCCGACTGCCGATTTTGTGACTAGAGAATTGCAGCGTCGCGGTGTAGCGGCACAACAGGCTTATACTTCCCAGACGTTTCAGACTACTCCAACTGTTAATACTTCACCCTATGTAACATTGCCAAGTTATTTACCTACTAATAGTATTGAGAACTCGGCACAATATCGCTACGTTACCGCAGTTCCCTTGAGAACGATCACAACTTTAGAACAGGTGAGGCAGTTTATCCCTACTGCATTTGTGGCGAGATCAGGTCGTGGTAACTATATCTATGCTGGAGGATATCCAAATCGCGATGCTGCTGAATCTTTGAAACATTTTTTGCGATCGCAAGGACTAGATGCTCGTGTACTCTATTTCTAGATTTTGAGCCAATTACGAACTATAAACTTTGGGCTAATTATGGACTCGATATTAAGACAAGGTAGTAAGGGTAGTGCTGTCGCTGAGTTGCAGCAACTTCTCCAAAGTAAAGGATTTTATAGTGGCAAAATCGACGGTGATTTTGGTGCTGGGACAACAAATGCAGTCCTGAAATTTCAAAAAGAGAATGGATTAGTACCTGATGGCATTGTTGGTAGTTCTAGCTGGGCTAAACTGCGTGCGGTAGTGATACCGACTTCAGCTCAGGGCTTACCAACATTACTGCCAGGCTCCAAAGGGGCTGCTGTTTCTCAAGCGCAACAACTACTTAAAGATAAAGGCTATTACCAAGGTCGTATTGATGGTGATTTTGGTGTAGGTACAAGGGATGCGATCGCTGTATTTCAACGCGCTAATGGATTGACTATTGACGGCAAAGTGGGCGAGCAAACATGGAAAAAATTGCAAGCACCAGCGATCGCTGATGTGACCCCGCCAGTTACGGTTGTGGAGATTGTCCGCCCATCATCGCCAACCCCAACACCTGTAACTCCATCGCCAACACCAACACCTTCGATTTTTGTCCCTTCTCCAACAATCCCTGTAACAGCTAATAATCCAAGTGTTAGCACGCCATTACCAGTTCCATCTGCAAGTGCGATTAGTCTAGTCGATGCGGCGAATAGTTATAGCCGCGCTAGATTGCCCAATCAAACTGCCGCGATTAACAACTTACAGGCAAGTGTTACCCCAGAAATATTGCAACAATTTTTTCAGCGTTGGCAAATTGCCTCGGGACAAGCAACTACCTCTACATCTTTACAAGATGCTCTCGGTGGTTACAACAGCGCCCAAATGCTCAATCAAAATCTTGCCTTGCAGTGGTTACAGAGCCAACTCTTGTCACAGGCGCTCGCGCAATTTCGTCAAGATTGGTCAAACCTTAATGCTGGAACAGGTACAGGTACAACTACTCCATTTACGCCAACACAACCTACTCCACCTCCAACTAACAATCCTCAACTCCAACTCATCAATCTGACTGCTGCTGTAAAAGCTTATACGCGCACTGCAAACCAACTAACTGCTTTGGAAAATCTTCAAGCTTCTTTACCATTACAGACTATGCAGCAGTTTTTCCAACGTTGGTCGCTTGCCTCAGGACAAACCGCGATCGCCATTTCTCTGGTGGATGTGTTTCAAGACTACGACAGTGAGAAATTTTCTAGCCAAGTTACAGCCTTGCAATGGCTAGAAAAAGAGCTAACTACAGCCAACCTAGAAAAATTCTCAAAAGATTGGCAAACAATCTAAACCAACAAAAAAGGGCGCTAAGCGCCCTTTTTTGTTAAAAACTAACAGCACCTTGGCGACGAACTACCCAACCCGTCTTCGTCCATTCCACTACAGTTGACGGTAATCCACTACCAGATCGCTCATTAATGTCGATCGCTTCGCCCAAAGTCATTACTGATGGAAAAGCATCATTAATTTCAATCATTTTGCGTAAGGGCGGCTCGTTACTTTTATTGGCACTCGTGGTTAGCATTGCTCCTGTCTGCTGCAAAATGGCGATCGCTATCTTACTGTCAGGAATTCTCACACCTAAAGTGGTAAACCCTTGATTTAATAGACAGCCGCGATCGCTAGCAGGCAAAACTAGAGTCACCGCACCTGCAAAATATTTCTGAGCAATTTGTTGCCAAGTCGCCAAATCAGGATGAGCTATATCTAGAAATGGTAGAAATTCTTCCCAACTCGCCGCCATCAAAATTAACGGCTTATCAGGAGATCGTTGCTTGAGCGTAAAAATATCGGCACTGCGATCGGGGCGCACCGCCAAAGCAGGCACAGTATCTGTCGGGAAACTAACTAATTTCCCCGATCTTGCACTCGCCACTAAAGATATCAAAGAAACCAAAGCCACTGAATCTTTCTTTCTCCAAATTGCTTAATTAAATACAAAATAAAAAGCCATTTTTTGTAGCGCGACAAAGACGCGCCGCGAAAAAATGGCTTTTTATTTCACCGAAATCAACTTTAAATCAACTTCCTTATTTTCTAATTCTGCAACAACAGCCACAATTCCAGGACCAAAAAATCGCGTTAATTTGTCTTGTTTTTGTTGCCAAGCCTCAAAACCTAGCAATGGCGATCGAAAACGTAAAACTAAACTATAGGCTTCTTTAGTTTCTGCGGATTGTGAAATTTCCTCGTAGATGCCTACCAAGACGGGACGCTCCTCATCAGTAGGACTCATCCCTAGCTTTTCTAAAATTTCATCTAAATGCGCCTTGATACCGTAACGATAGCGGGTTACATCTTTGCGTAACTGCTTTTGCGTTGAAGTTTCTTGTAAATTACGCAAAGCTAGAACTGCTTCAGATTCAGGAACAACTACAGGTATTGGTGTTACTTCTGAAGATTTAAAAGCAAATGCTCCCAATAAAACAGGGAATCCATAGAAAAAGCCTATCAGGTTTAATGTGGAATTGCCTTTAGCATAAGCCCAAAATCCCACTGCAAATAGAATTGAGCCTACATATAAGCCAACTGAAGCTAGAGATATTTTATTAGTCTTAGGCATAGTCAAAATTTAATAATACTTAATAAATGTATCTTTTAACTGCATCGGTTTTTTGAAGATATTTTTAGCTGATCACCATAAATAACGAAATTCAAAACCAAAAAGGAGAGAGGCGGCGCAAAGCGCCGCCTCTCTCCTTTTTGGTTTTATAGCTCAACAAGACTGGTAGCTATAGCTCCTAATTTTTTGTGGCGAAAAAATTTTTATAGTCGGGGTTACCATCGTTAGACTATAAATATATAAGTAGGAATTACTCTAGCTTGACTGAATTCAAGAATTGTAAATTAACCCTTAGATAGGTTTTTTGTAATTCTAAGTAGCCAAAACCACCATTTTTAGATTTGGCAAGCTACAATCATCTAGGTGTAATTCCCCGTAGCACAAAGTTTTAGACAGTACGGATCTGAGGAATCTGGCATGAGCAAAACAGCCATCGACCTACCTATTGAAATCAAGTTGCCTGTAGGCAAACTTGGCGGAAATCTTGAAGAAATTGAAGAAGACCTTGAAGACCTAGATGATGATATCGAACTCGAAAAGGACGATTTAATTGATGACTCAGATGAAGACGCTGACCCTGATGATGACCCTGATAAAGCTGGCAAAGCAAGGGGGACTAAAAAACGAGCTAGCCAGACTAAGAAAAAGCATTTTACTGAAGACTCGATTCGCCTCTACCTTCAAGAAATTGGTCGTATTCGCTTACTCAGAGCTGATGAAGAAATTGAGCTTGCCCGAAAGATCGCCGATCTTTTAGAGCTAGAGTTAAAGCGTGAAGAAATAGCTACTGAGGTTGAATGCCATCCTGATGACGTAAGGGAAGCAGACTGGGCAGTCAAAATGGATATGCCCCTTGGAGAGTTTCGCAAACGCCTCCATTCTGGTCGCAGGGCAAAAGACAAGATGGTGCAGTCTAACTTGCGCCTTGTGGTATCGATCGCCAAAAAATACATGAATCGGGGGTTGTCATTCCAAGATTTAATCCAAGAGGGCAGTCTGGGCTTGATCCGTGCCGCCGAGAAGTTTGACCATGAAAAGGGTTACAAGTTCTCGACCTATGCGACATGGTGGATTCGTCAGGCTATTACTCGTGCGATCGCTGATCAATCTCGAACGATCCGTTTACCTGTCCACCTTTACGAAACCATTTCACGAATCAAGAAAACTACTAAGTTACTTTCTCAAGAAATGGGGCGCAAGCCGACCGAAGAAGAAATCGCCACTCGCATGGAGATGACGATTGAAAAGCTACGGTTTATTGCTAAATCTGCGCAGTTGCCGATCTCT
The DNA here is from genome assembly GCA_044354985.1 of Pseudanabaena sp. Lineage (GTDB taxonomy): Bacteria > Cyanobacteriota > Cyanobacteriia > Pseudanabaenales > Pseudanabaenaceae > Pseudanabaena. Next base: position 31,273 of record JBIKYZ010000010.1, read on the forward strand.
TTGGAAACTCCCATTGGTAAGGAGGAAGATTCTCGACTCGGTGACTTTATTGAATCTGAGGGTGAAACTCCTGACGATCAAGTTGCTAAGAGCCTATTAAGAGAAGATCTCGAAAGCGTACTAGGAACACTTAGTCCCAGAGAGCGCGATGTCTTACGTTTGCGTTACGGACTTGATGACGGTCGTATGAAAACCCTCGAAGAAATTGGGCAGATATTCAATGTTACCCGTGAACGCATCCGCCAAATCGAAGCTAAGGCTCTCCGCAAATTGCGCCATCCTAATCGCAATAGCGTTTTAAAAGAGTACATTCGTTAAAAAAGTAAAGGGAGCGCTCAGCGCTCCCTTTACTTTTTATAATTAATTGCTCTGCCTTGCTGGTAAAACTGTACATAGGCTAAACACAGGTGTTATACTGGGAAGCCTGTGAAAAATGACATCTTTTGAAACTAAATAAGTAAGTAACGGTTATGACAAAACGTACCCTACGCGGTAGTGTCCGCAAAAAGAAGCGCACCTCTGGATTTCGAGCCAGAATGCAAACTCCTACAGGTCGCCGAGTAATCAGAGCGCGTCGTAGCAGAGGCAGAGTTCGCCTCACAACTGTATAAGTGATCGCTAGATCAGCTATTACAAGATTTAATTCATAACCATAATTTGTACGCGATTTGCAATTGTTAATCTCTAGTGCTTCCTAATCAAAACCGTCTGCGGCGGCGTGAAGACTTCGCGAAAGTATATGCCAAAGGCGATCGCTACAGAGGCACTTACCTAAATTTGCGAATTTTTATTGATAGCAATGACCCTTTAACAAGGATAGGCATAGTTGTCAGCAAAAAAGTAAGTAAGTTGGCGGTAACCCGTAATCGATTTAAGCGTCAACTTCGCGCCATTTTTCGTCAACTTCTGTCACAATTGAAGAATGGATTGCAAATAGTTGTAACAGTGACTACTGTTCAGAGCAAGCCAAGTTATCAAGAGCTTTGGGATGACCTAAAGAATTTATTAGCAAAGGCGAAGGTTTTGCATGGCAGTTAACGAGGAAGTTTACTACGAAGGCGCACCGCATATTGGCGATCTAATTATTAGTTTGCTAATGAGTATTTTTGTGATCACAATTCCCTTTGGGATTGCTGCGATCGCAAGAGCACTGTGGGTACGTTATCGCATCACCAACCGACGCATTACCGTCACAGGTGGTTGGAGAAGTCAAACCCGCACAGATATTGTGTATGCAGAAATTGCTAAGATTGTCACGGTTCCTCGTGGTTTTGGCAGTTGGGGTGATATGGTGCTGACCCTCAAAGATGGTTCACGGCTTGAACTAAAATCTTTGCCTAAATTTCGTGAAACATACGAATATATTGAATCGAAGCTAAGCCTCAAAGCGCAAGACATAAGTGGCGTGATCGGCGGCAAAGCCTAAAATATTTAAGGATCGCCCAATAACTTAATGTTGTAGGGCGATCCTAATTTTCATGAGTGATATTATTTATCATTCAGATGCAAACCCAACAGTAAAGTAGAAAATGGATTTCGGTGTAGGTTTTCTTTCCAACAACATAATGTTGCCTTTCCTAGATTTTTTCTACGGCATCGTGCCGAACTATGGATTGGCGATTATTGCATTAACGTTGGTTGTCCGTTTTGTGTTGTTTCCTGTTAGCGCTAATCAGCTTCGCAGTATGCGTCGCATGAAAATCGCTAATCCCGTGATGCAACAAAGAATCAAAGAAGTTCAAGAGCGATATAAGAGTGATCCTGCTAAGCAACAAGAAGAGCTAGCTAAGGTCAACTCTGCTAACTTCAAAGAATTTGGAAATCCTTTGTCGGGATGCCTACCTGCACTAATCCAGTTGCCGATACTGTTTGCGTTGTTTGCAACCTTGAGAGGCTCGCCCTTTGCAGATATAAATTATTCTCTCAATTTTCAGATTGCGACTCCCGAAAATCAAGCCGAGATCCAACATCAGCCTTTTACCTCGCCTAGTCAGAACGTTTATTTTGCCGATCGCGTTCATTTCCCAGTTCTTGCAACCGCTGTAAACGGTACAAATTTAGCGATCGGTGATAAATCGAAGATTGTTTTGCAGACTTCTCTAGGAAAAGATTTCAACGCTCTAGCTACTGAATATCCTGATGTAGAGCTAACGACTAGATGGAAAGTCACAAAGGGACAAGACTTAGTAGAACTTCTAGATGATGGAACTGTAGTTGCTAAACAAGCGGGTGAGGTAACTGTTCAAGCAACAGTTCCTGGATTAGCATCAAATAAAGGTTTCCTATTTATCAAAGCCCTTGGTAAAACTGGTGTGACTAATGCTGATGGCAGCATTAACTGGGACATCGTAGTCATGGTATTGGGATTTGGTATCAGTCTTTATGCCAACCAAAATATTTCGAGTGGATCTACGCCTAAGCCTAGCAATGCTACACCTGAAGCTTCGCAACAGGAAACGATGAACAAACTCACACCTATTATTTTCTCTGGTATGTTTTTGTTTTTCCCACTGCCATCTGGTGTAATGCTTTACATGTTGATTGCTAATATCTTTCAAACTTTGCAAGCTTTTATTGTTGCTAAAGAACCACTTCCTGAAAACTTGCAAAAGTTGGTTGCGGTTTCGGCAAATTCTGCGCCTTCAGATAAAGCTAGCTCTAAGTCTGACTCTAAAACTAGCAAATCTGAAACTACTAAAACCGTTGATACCAAATCTAAAGTTGTAGTTGACGATAAAGACCAAGATACAAAGAGTCCGACGAAGTCTGCTCTACCATTTGAGCCTAACTCTTCTAATAAGAAAAAGAAAAAAGGTTCTTAATTAAATTGGGTGGCGCTTTGCGTCACCCAATTTAGTACTGAAATTATATTTATAGATGTGGCTATTCTTGTTCTGACATAAAACCCAAATAGTGTGAGGCGACGCGAAGCGCCGCCTCACACTATTTGTCCTGATACAAGTGGATAATACCAATTCACAAAAGTGTTGCCACACTTCTGTGAATTCAACCCCAAACCCTGTAAGGGTTTTAAAAACACAAAAGGGCGTAGCCCTTTTGTGTTTTGGTATAAGGCTATAATAGAAGCCTGATTATGCAAGTAGGGTTTATGGTAGATACTTCAGCAGATGCGAATTGGCTGCAAGAGCTTTTAAGTTTGATGGGTTATGCGACTTCGGTTGATATTCGTCTTGCCGAGGTATCTCCAGAACAAGTTAATGCTGTCTCTAAGAACTATTGGCTAGAAATAAGTTCTGATGGTTTGCAGGAGCAGCAAATTAAAAGATTGATTGGGAAAGATGGGATAGTAATTGATTCGTTACAGTATTTGTCTAGTATTCTGTTGAATCTTCACTTACCCTCCGACAATGCTGAAACAGAAAATCGCAATTTTTATACAGTCGAATTAAACGGCTATCGGTCAAATCGTATAGCTGATTTGCAGGCTTTAGCAGAAAATGCGGTGCAGCAGGTTCGCGATACGCAAACTGAGTTTGTAATTAAGCAATTGTCGTCTGCCGATCGCAGACATATTCACCAGCTTTTAGAAGGTTTCTCAGATATTGAAACTCATAGTCAGGGTCGAGAGCCAAATCGTCATTTGATTGTTAAGTTGGTGCAGAGTTGATGGAAAAGTTATATATACCTCAGATCGCGAGAGCCGTGGATGCGACTGAAACTTTTGATTTCAAAGAATTTATTGAGGGGCTAGAGACATTAACTCCTGTCCAAGGGGTGATTAGTGTCAGGCATGTTGGTTCTTTTCTCGAAGTTTGTTCTAAAGCTTCGACGATTATGACCTTGACTTGCGATCGCACGTTAGTGCAATTTAACTATAGGTTGGCGATTAACAATTCTGAGAGGATTTGTCTGGCTGAGCCTTTGCCAGAAAGTGAGTATCCCAGAGAGCGAGAAATTGAAGCAGATGACTTAGTCGAGTCTATATCTCCTGCTGGTTATTTTGATCCTGCGGCTTGGCTATATGAGCAATTAATTTTAGCTATTCCCTATCCGAAGATTGCACCTGATGCGCCTGCTCTTGAAATTACTGATACAAATAGTCTTGACGGTTCAACGGCTACCATCGATAAGCGGTGGGAAATATTAAATTCATTAAAATTACCTGAATAAAAAGGGCGTGCGAAGCACGCCCTTTTTATTCGGAACCGAAAATTTTTTAAAAGTGTTGCAAAACAACTCTTTTAAAAAATTTTCGGTTTGAGTTAAAGCGCAACGCGCTGTACATTTATCCAGCGCAGGCAAATAACTTTTCTAATTGTGATTTTTCTGTAGGATTTTCGATGGTTTGAGCAATTTCCTTGGCTTTATCGCGTTGTCCGATCGCCCAATAGGTACTGCTGATATCTGAGTAAGCTCTAGAGCGAATGTTGCGATCGGCGGCAGACTTGGCGATCTCAAGACTCTCTTGCAAAATTGGCTCTACCTTTTCTGCTAGATCAAATTCACCATAGGTACTGGCGATAATATTCAGAGCAAAAAGGCGATCAACTGGTTGCTGAATAGCCTTGGCGATCACTAAGGATTGTTCCCAAGTTTTAGCGGCTAAATCAGTCGATTTGAGCGCTTGATATTGACGACCAACTTCGATTAGTAAGGTTAAGACATCCATCGAAGGAGCAATAGCACTTAAACCTTGGAGACTTTGATCAAATAATTTGATTGCTTCATCGTTTTTCTTCTCCTTGGTATAGGCGATCGCGACATTGGCAATACCCACACTTTTTTCAACCGATTTTCCATCAAGGTTGTCAATAACTTCTAGGGCTTTGTCATATTGCTTCGATACTAGGTATTGATTCGCAACTAAAAAAAGCGATCGCGTCTTTAAGAGTTCAGCATTTGCGATCGCGGCTTGTTCGACAGCTTTAGGATCGGGTACAGCCTTTTCCTCTTTCGGCGTATCAGCTTTTAAGGCTTTATTTGCTAGTTTCGGAGCAGTTTTTTTAGTAGTTTTGGCATTCTTGGCTGCTTCTTTTGCTGAGGAGATCGCATTATCACGCATGGCATCAAACTCTTGGAAGACAGCATTTAATGAAGCGATCGCTTTGGCATGATTTCCTGACTGTGCATAGCTACCTGTAATTTCAACTCTAGCTCTCGTCTTAAGATTAGGATCTTCGATCATTGGTAACAAATCTGTTGCTGCTGAAATCGAAGCTTCAGAATTAAAATCATCACCTATTTCAGTGTAGACATTGGCGATCGCGGCAAAAGCTCGCGCTCGCACATAGGAGTCAATGATTTCAGGTGTTGCCTTAGTTGCGTCAGCTAGTAAGTTTTGAGCATTCTCCTTTTTACCTGCTTCCCCATAGGCTTGAGCGATTTTGATGTTGGCAAAAACTCTATCGACAGGATCAGGTAATGTTTTGGCGATCGCTAAAGAATCATTTAGCGCATTCACCGCCAGTTTAGGCTGCTCAGCTTTGGTTAGACGACCTGCTGTATCCAATAGCGCAAAAGCTTGAAGGGATGGCGTAGTGATCGTACTGGCAGTGGTTAAGCTTTTTTCTAAAACTTTTTTGGCTTGGTCGGGGCGCTGCAATTCTAAATATTTGCCTGCAATTTCCGTATAGGCTGCAACTTTGGCTTCGGGAGATGTCCCTGCATCTGCCAATGATACGAAGCACTGAAGTGGAACACCCTGAAATTTTGCTTCTCCAGAATTTTTGGGACTAGCTGCCCATACTGCACTTGTTGTGGCTAGATTGACTAACAATGCTAAGCAGCTAGCCAGCAGCCGCATCCATATTGTTCGCATAGTTAATTTTGTCCTTGCGTAAATTATTGCGTGGGATATCTTTGAGATTCTACCCAATTCGTTAGCGATCGCACCTATAGATATCGCTATCAAAACCTAAGAAGTAAGTGGCGGCGCAAAGCGCCGCCACTTACTTCTTAGGTTTTGCCCCAAACTAGCAGCCTGTCGGAGATATCAAAAATCCTTCTTGTTAGGGTGTGTTAGCCATAGAGCTATCTTTACGAACATCAAGTTTGTCTGTCTAAAGGCAGAAAATATAAAGAGAGATTGCAGATTTCTAAACAATCTGTTACATTACTAAATATAAATTAACTGAAAGGTAATTCGATTATGTCTGACGAAAGCCGTAACGTATGGAATTGGGGTTTCACTTCTGGTGCTGAAAACTGGAATGGACGCTTGGCAATGATCGGATTTGTATCTGCATTAGCGATCGAATTAATTAGCGGTCAAGGTGTATTACACTTCTGGGGCATTCTGTAATTTTTAATATTTAGCCAATAAAAAAGCCTCGACTAGTCGAGGCTTTTTTATTGGCTAAATAAATGCGGTGAGCCTCATTTATTTAGCCATGCTTAATTAATTCCCAAATACTTAAGGTTGCCCCCGCAGGGGAAAAGCCTTAAGTATTTGGGTTATTTATTTATGCACAGGTACTTATTTTATTCAGCAGCTGCAACAGCTACGTCAGCAACAGCTACATCAGCAATAGTTACAGGTTCTTCGGCATCAGGAATGATTGCTTCAGCATCTTCTGCTTCGACTGCTTCTGGGTCTAGCTTGATTGTCATATAACGAATTACGTCATCGGCAAGACGCATGGATCTTTCTAAGCTTTCGATGGTTTTAGGGGTTGCGGTGTAATTTACTTGAATGTAAATGCCTTCGCGGTGACCTTTAATGTCGTAGGCTAATCTGCGTCTGCCACGATGTTGAATCGTAATATCTTCAGATTCTTGTTGTACTAAGAAGTCTTGATATTTTGCGATCGCGGCATCGGCTTCCTGATCGGGAAGATCGGGACGCAGGATATACATGGTTTCGTACAAACGCTTAACAGTCATTGAATTTTTTCCTTACGGTCAGTATTTGGCTTCTGAAGTATTAAGTACAGAAGCAAGGGTCTATTATCATATCGTGTTAAGTCATTCTATAGAGCAGATTTTTAGAAAACACCAGCAATTCTGATTATAAAAATTGGTTTTTTGAAAGCCCACATAAGGCAGGCTTTCAAAAAACCGATTTTTGAGCATCCAATACCAAAGGCGCTGGAAACTCAAAAATTGGTTTCATAGCTAAATAAAAAAGACAAGTGCTGTCACGGAGAAATAACTCTTGTATTTTTGGACTAATTTTATATATTAATCGTATAATTGCAATAAGTGGAGCAAAAAAGCCATTTAGCTTAGGCGCAATAGAGACAGAGTGAAAAATATGGCAGTGAAAACTAATACGATCGCGGATGTCTTGATTGTTGAAGATGAACTTGTAGCAGCAAATGCCCTATCAGATGTTTTAGCTGATATGGGCTACCGAGTTCTGGCTATAGCGGATAGTAGTGATGGTGCAATTACTTCAATCCGTCATCAGGTTCCAGATATTGTTTTGATGGATATTAAACTTAGGGGCTCAGTTAGTGGGATCACTGCGGCTGATGAGATTCATAAGATAGCGTCCATCCCCGTAATTTATCTAACAGCTTTTAGCGATCCTGAGACTTTAGAACAAGCGATCGCAACTTCTCCCTATGGATATCTCACTAAACCACTTAGATACGCAGAAGTTAATGTTGCGATCATGCTGGCTTTGAAGAAACATCAGGAAGAAAAAATATTGCAAGAAGCTTTGGATAAAGAGAAAGAGCTTCATATTTTAAAGTCTCGGTTGCTTGCCATGGCATCCCATGAATTTTCAACGCCAATGTCAGTAATTCGATTATTAATTTGGAAATTACAAACCTTTGAAGAGCAACTGACTAAAGAAAGTAGAGCCAAGAATCTTGCTTCTATTCAATCAGCTATTAAAGATATTAATTGGTTACTTGAAGAGGTAAAATTTATTGCTTGTTCGGAGTCAGGGAAATTTCCATTTAATCCTGAAAGTGTAGATGCGATCTCCTACTGTCAGCAATTGGTAGATAGCTTTGAGACAGAAGATAGTAAGCGTAAATATCGGATTAAATTTCATAGTCATGGACAATGCCAAAAATTGAAATTAGACAAGAAATTACTATGGCATATATTTATGAATTTAGTCTCTAATGCTATTAAATATTCCTACGAAGGGGGGACTATTGATGTTGAGTTAATTTGTGAGTCAAGGCAGTTGTTTCTAAGTATTGGTGATCATGGTATTGGTATACCTGATGAATATTTAAACAATTTGTTTTTACCTTTCTTGAGAGCTGATAATGTCGGCTCCGTAAAGGGTTTAGGAATGGGTTTATATATAGTAAAGCAAGCTGTAGAAGCTCATTCAGGAAAAATTGCTGTAGAAAGTGAAGTGAATATGGGTACAAAGTTTACAGTTGTTTTACCTTCCGCATAAAAAACAAAAATCTGTCCCGTCCGCTGCGCGGGAAGCACAGATTTTACCTCTATTTTATATCTTTAGAGATAACTCTTTAGGCTTATTTTTGATTTCTAATTTATGATAATTATCAATAGGATTTTGAATAAATAAAAACTTGTAAAGTATACGGAGTAGGAATTACTTGCTTTGATTTAGTTGTTAATGGCTCTATGAAAGCAGCTTGAAAATGTGTTTAATAATACTTTACATATTGCAAAAATAGATGTAAGGTCTTATCCATGTTAAAAGTGTGTATTGATTTTCCTTTATTACTGCATAGACCATGTTTCCTAAAGGAGGTAACGACATGACAGAACTGGGGATTCGCTTCAAGGCTTAATTATTGACTGCTTACTTGTTGTGAGCAACGTGACTAAACTAAAACTTTTTAAAAACTCAACGCATATAAAAGTTTGGTCTTAAGTTGTTGGCAACGAGATTATTAAACGTCTCACAAAATTTACTTTGGGTAATGCCAATTCTCAAAATGGCAATGCCATTTTGAGAAATTAAAATCCTTCTAATGAGTTTGGATTTTAATCACCTAAAGTGTAGTCACACTTTAGATAATTGGTATAAGTTTTAGTTAGCGGCATAGGCTAAAAAACTTGCATCATTAACAAATAGTAAAACTAGTGAGACCTCAATATTGGAGGTTTTATGAATGTTCGTGGAAAAACAGCTCTAATTACTGGAGCTTCGCGAGGTATTGGAAGAGCGATCGCATTGGAACTCGCTCAACAGGGAGTTAAATGTTTGATTTTGGTTGCTCGCGATCTGGAACGCTTAAATTCTGTTGCTTCAGAAGTGGAAGCTTTAGGAATAGAAGCGGTGAGTTTACCGTTAGATCTATCGCAGACAGTTGAGGTAAACATTGCGATCGCACATGTATGGCGTGATTTTGGACCAATTGATCTTCTGGTTAACTGTGCTGGTGTGGCGCATCAATCTTCTTTTTTGCGATCGCGTTTTCAAGATGTGCAGTCGGAAATCGAGGTCAATTTGCTGGGTATGTATGCGATCACGCGGATGGTGGCAAGGCGGATGGCGGTGCTGCGACATGGCAGCATTGTCAATGTCTCTAGCCTGATGGGTAAGGTCGCTGCGCCGACGATGGCGACTTATTCGGCAACTAAATTTGCGATCGTGGGATTTACTCAGGCGCTGCGTGGTGAGTTGGCTGCTTACAATATCAAGGTGTCGGCGTTACTTCCTTCTCTTACTGATACTGATATGGCGCATGATTTGGAGTGGTTTCGCTGGGTGGCGATGATGACTCCGAAGCAGGTGGCGAAGGCTCTGATTGCGGGGCTAGAGCGTGAGACTCCTGAAATCCTTGTCGGATGGCAAAGTCATCTGGCGGTTTGGGGTCATAGGCTCTTTCCATTCCTAATGGAAAAGATCTTGCTAATCGCTGCTCCTAAGGTTAGTTAAATTTATAGAAAGAGAAAGAAGCTTTGCTTCTTTCTCTTTCTTTTTGATTTGGCGATACAATCAAGTAAAAAGAAAAATATTTGTAGGGGTAGAGCATTTGCGCCAATATCTCTCAACTCTCCACGACAATCTCTATCCGCAAATGCTCTACCCTATATGATCTTATCGATAATTTATCCCTACGGTTTGGGGATTATCGGTGAATGTTGGAGGTTTAGGGCGGTTTGGGGATGATCGGTGAATGCGCGAGGTTTAGGGCAGAGCATTACCGAATGGAGGAGATCTGTTAATTTTATAAATTGTGACGGTAATGCTCTGCCCCTACGAAATGATGGCAAATTGCTATGATCCCAAGGTGTCTTGCCAGAAATTTTCGGAAAAGGACGGTGGTGATGGTGAGGAGGCTGGTGACAGGTAACGAAACGCTAGGATGCTGATTATGACGTAGGTAAATGTCGGTTTACAAAAGTTAATAGAAGTGTGAAACGTTTATGCTTTACACTTCACAAGTCTCGAAGCGAGAACCGTTGATCGAGAAGTATCTAATCTGTGTGGAGTGATTTTCGTGACTAAAGCAGTGGGGAGGTGTCCCTTCACACTCATAAAATTATTTTCAAAAAATGGTTTGGGGTAGTTCACATAATTACCATCCTTTATCCATGCAGTGCGATCGCAAAATTTCTCCCAAGTCTCATCATTGGGGAAACTAAAATCTAGAATACCACCACACTCAACATAAATTTGCTTCTGAACGCTAAAGCCAAACTCAAATCCATATTTTTGGCTATATTCGACCCACAGCCGATCTAACGTTAATAAATCCTCGCAAGGGAAATTTTTAATATTTTCTAGTTCTAAATGTCCCTCTTCTTCCCGATTTGTCACCTTGAGCATCAGCTTCCAAGTTTCCTGATCCGCCTCATACCATTGCTGATTTTCGAGATATTCCTCTAATTGTTGATAAAGATTATTCGTGACTAACTTCCTAATCGGCGCGGCAACATCAGCCTTGTTGAGTTGGCGATAGATAAAATCTGCTAAGTCATCTTGATCGAGATCAACTAGCTTTTGAATTAGTTGATTGGGATCGACCAAATTGGCATAAAAAACAAATGTGTCTTTCCAAGCATCTATCTCTTTCCACTTATCTAAACTAGACTTTGCATAGATTAACTTCTCACCTTCTGCTTTTAAATCATAAAGTTCCCAAGCAGCCAGAAAAGATTGAAAGCTAAGATGAGAGAACTCATAACTTTCATCGCGCTTGACTAAAAGTTCGCTTACATCCACCATCTGCTTTAAAAACTCATCAGCTTTAATCGTCCAACCCTTGTTAGTCACTCATGTTACGCAGAAGCCTAAAAAGGTTTCAGAGACTGCCATTCCAAGTGAGATTGCTGCAAAGCCTTGATATATAATTTGGATTTGAGAGCGAAGTGATTGAGCTTAGAATTAAGTTTGAGA
>JBIKYZ010000124.1:0-14384 GCA_044354985.1 Pseudanabaena sp.
TGGCAAATACTACTATCTTAGTACTCCTAAATCATTAGTGCTTCGATTTCTCATGCCCAATATTTGGGCATCTCTTAATGTGCCGTTCATCCATTTTTTGCTTCAATTTTTTCCAAACTCCAAAAATCAAATAATTGAATATTTAACCAATCAAGCTAACCTGAGAATTTGCCAGAAAGACTTTAGCCTGATCATTCAACAAGCCATGCAAATTACATGGACTCGTGATGTTTTCGATCGCCTCATCGTCGCAAACGCAATGGTCAACGAAAATATCCTACTAAGCAAAGACCACAAAATCCTTGAAAACTACACCAATGCAAGATGGCAGGAATAGCAGGATGTTTATTAAGCGGCACGAGTCTTAAATCTTTCCGCTACATTATTTATCTTCCGCTCAATTCGCTTAAACTGATTAAAGGGAGTATGCCAAGAGAACCCATTAGGAAGCACAAATCCAAAACCGATAAACGTAGGAACCACAAAAGGATAATAAAAAGACTCGTCATCCATCTCAAGACCACCCAACTTGATCGCAAAATTACCACACCAGAAATACAATCCAGCCATTTGAATGTCTAGACTGTAAGTAAGTGATCGCAATTTGTCCGATATATTCATATATATTCTACGTTTATTTGAGGTAAAGTTGCAGCGCAAAACGCCGCAACTTTACCTCTGGGTTTTAGGAACTATACTTATGATATTCGAGTCTTAGAGGGTAACAATATACTCACAAACTAGTCTGAAACTGGTATAAAAAGGTTGCCTTTTTGCGTGAAATATTGTTAAATTTGCCAGAAAGTTACTTTCGGACAATTATTACCTTTGACTTTTAACTTTTCAAGGCTCATTCACACTGTTGTGCATTCTGAATCTCAAATAAACCTCATAAATATTATTGTAGCTAGGAGAAATATGTCCGTATTCAAGTCGTTGGTTAGTCTAGCAGCCACCGCAGGTGTTGCAGGGGCGATCGCTGTTAGTCCCATATTTACTCTCAAAGCTGAAGCCCTTACCGAAGCCCAAGTTTTGGAGAGATTGGGCAGTATTCCTGTTTTCACGATTACTGATGATAAAGGCTCACCGCTTTTGGGTGCAGTTCCTCCGCAGCCAAATGTAAAAGCTGATGACAGCCAGCTTTTGTTTTTCTTCCTTGGTCCCGACGAAGCCCAAATGATGCTCAGTCAAGTCCAAAAGTCAAATCCTGAAGTTGGCAAAAAAGCACAAATCATTGTGCGATCAATGAATGATGCCTATAAAGTAATTCGTGAAAACAAAGACAAAAAAGTCGTATTCCAGTTTATCCCCGCTAAGGCAAGTATTGACTCAGCACGGACAATCTTGACTTCGCAAGGAGTTGCGGCTGACAAAATCCCTAATGTGCCTGTTTTCTTTGCGATCGGTGGTCAAGCCAATAACCAAGGCTTGCTGACCATGAGCATCGATCAAAATGGCAAGAAGGAACAAGTTGTGCCTTTCTTCCTTGATAAAACTGACTTGCAAAACTTGCTCGACCGCGCTAGCAAAGATCAGCCCGATGTTACTAAGGCAACTAAGATTCAAGTTGCTTCATTGTTCCAAGTTCTAGACTCTATGGTGTCCAAGGATAATAAGCCTAACCCCGAAGTCGAACGCTTCCAGTTTGTGCCATCACGGTCTTCGTTTGAGTACATTCTCAAGAACACTAAGCAATCTGCTACACCTCAAGTAGCACCAGCTAAGAAATAAAAAAAGGGCGCATCCGCGCCCTTTTTTTATTTCTTTATGGGAGCGCAATGGCGCTCCTATTTTCTTACCAGTCCCAATCAGAATCTTGATTATTACGTCCGCGACTATTTCCATAGCTAGTATCACGAGGATCGCGATCGCCATAATTCCGACTAGGATATTCCCGCGAACCATAATCACGATTATCACGTTCTTTAGGCGGCACATAATCGCGACTCGTATCCCTTGGATTATCGCGAGGAGCCTCACGAATGTAGTCACGATTATTAGAGCTTTTACGATTGTTATCCCGATTCATATAGGCTGAAGGAGCCGCAGGTTTAGATTCAGGTGCGCCGCCAAAAGCAATCAAAAGGGGAAATCGCAGCAAATCTACGGCAATTAGTTCCTCAGACTCATCGATAACAACTAAAGGGCTTAGATCTTCCTTCACAAGGCGATCGCCTTTAGTGGCGAGTGGCTCAGGATCTTCAAATAGGGCAATACCCTTATCAGAGCCAAAATGATCTCTGGTCAAGCCGAGACAATCTTGAAAACCTCTCCTCCATTCGCCAAGACGTTCGGGCGAGGTAGCGAGGACAAGTACGCGCAATTTTTCACCATAAACTGCTTTTAAAACTGAGATTGCCGCTGAAGTGACTAGAATATTTTGTAAGCGTGTTCCCATCGTGCGGATTGCGCCACGTCCAGACTGCTCAAAAAACCACTTAGAGACGCGATCAGCATGGACTTGCTCGAAGGTGCGTCTGAGCTTCCATGCTGGCCCGTAGTAATCTGGCAAGGTGCGGTAACGCTCTAAAAGCTGATCAACTCTTTGTTTATACTCAGCAAAGGTTTGCTCCGATAGGCGTAATGGCTCAGCTTCCTTAACTGGTTGCTTGTCTATTGGGGCTACAGTTTCGGTGACAGGCTGAGGAGAGGTCGCTACAAGGTTTAGTTTTTCAGCGCTTGCCACTAAGTCTTGTAAGCTGCCAACCAGATAGTCTTTAAAACCTTGAACTCTTATAGCGATGTCTTGAGATGTGCCTGCATAGGTGCTAGTCATTTCTTTGTCAAGACGCTCTTTTCGCTTTTCAAGAACTGCGATCGCAGCTTGAAGTTCTTGCTTTTGATATTCCAGCCGAGCGACATCAGCTTGAGCTAACCGAATAATTCCTGCCTGTAAATCGTCTAACTGGTCTTGTAGGATTTTAGACTTGATATTTTTAAGGCTCTCTAGCTCTCCCCTAAGCTCAGACTCTTCTTGCTTAAGTTGATTAATGATGGTTAGTATTTCTGAAGTATTGAAACTATCTTGTGGCTGTGCCTCTGGTTCAGTTTCTGGGATAAATGCCTTAATTTCCAAGCTTTTAGATTCAATGGCATCGCTACTATCATCGGTCGATTGATCGCCTCGATTGTCAAATAGAGATTGCTCTATGTGGATATTTTCATCTATTGACTCATCAACGACTTCAACGAACTCATTGTCTGATGTGTTTCCTAATGATGCGATCGCTTCAGGGGTTTCTCCTTGGTGAGATTGATCTAAATTTTCTTTTAAATTTTCTTCTACAGGCAATTGATCGGACTCCATAAAGTTCTCATCGCATCGGACTTACCTATTTTATACCAATTTCTAATGAAGAATTTTACTAACCTACATTCAGTCAGTAATTCCCATTGTAAAAATCATTTTTTTAAAAGTCCACCGTAGTTAGGCTTTCAAAAAAACAATTTTGGCATTTCTAGCGCCTTTGGTTTTCAAAACACCAAAATTGGTTGCTTATGGTTGCTTAGCATTCTCAATTGTCTTGAAGGAAGCTATGCTCCACTATTAGGACGAATCAAAACGATAGGAGTCTGTTCAGCAGCATTCCCCGCAGGATTCATTAACAAAGCTTGATTGAGAAGTTTCTCAGATACACCTGAAGTCGAGGCTAACACCTTCACACGTCGCAAATCGTTTACATCTACGATCGCTGCTTCTAGTCCAGTCCCTGCTTTGATTTCATCAACTACTGTCTGAGGATTTTTTGGTCCCAGAACAATAAATTGGTCATAGGGAGGCAAAGTCCCTGTCACATCATCAATCAGTCTTGCTTGATCACCAGCCAGCATATAAAACACACCTGGCATTCGTAAAAATGCTTTGGCTAAAGCACCAACAATAAACGCAAAAGCAACTCGCCACGCACCCGACTCATTAATCAATGATTGTAAACCGCAAGCAGTGGCGAGACTAGAAGTGCTTTTAAAGTAATAACAAAGACGCTTAGCCAACCACTTAGGCTTAATGTCACTGGGGTGATAAAAATTGCCTTGCATAATCGCGATCGGAGTCTCAGCGATCGTGACGATATCACCTGCTTGAGCATGACTCATCACATAGCGCTGCATCACTTCAACTGGATTATCTCCTGCTGACAAAATATGTGTGCGGATGGGCAATACATCTGCATCAGGGGTGGGTCGCCAACGTTCCCTTTGATTGGCATCAGGAAACTGTAAGGGAATAATGCAATGTTTGACTTTTTCTTCGCGTCCTGCTGGCCCGTAGATAGTGTAATGAACTCGTACCCATATAGTCTTCAGTTCTTCTAAGTTTTTGCCACTCAGGTCAATCTGAATCTCGACACCTGTACTGTGACTAGGACTAACAATATATGACTCCCAATAGTTATCGTTACGACTAGCAGAATTTGGATGACGCGATCGCAACTCGACTTTGCTATTGATGCCCTTAAGACTATCGCTAGACAGCATCGAAATCACAGGATTTACTTCGACTAGAAATACATCCAAATTGCGAGTTTTGTTGGTTGCTGTGAGCAATAACTCAATACGATAGTGTTCTGGCTCGTAGGTCAAAAATTGCCACAGCCCACTATCAAACTCTAGTAAGTTGCCTTGGCGAGTCTTGTATTGCCACTCAAACAATAACCACAGAAGCAAAACTAGACCTGCCAAAACCGCGATCACAATACCCACACCAATCAAAATATTCATAAGCCTTAAATACCTACTTTCTAATCTTTAAGCCCTTTAAGCCCTCAAAGTAATGACCAATTTTTTTGTCGCGCTGCTTTGCAGCTCCTTAAAAAAATTGGTCGCCAACCCCTAATCCCTACTAATAGATTGCTTGAGAGTTTTGCAAAGTTCAGCGATCGCATGTAAGCCACCATCAGGTTCTGCAAGTTTTCTGACCATCGCACTACCAACAATCGCGCCATCTGCGTTCCAGTCGATTACCTGTTTAGCATGTTCAGGCTGCGAGATGCCAAAGCCAACGGCGATCGGTTTGTCTGTAATTACCCTCAGTTGCTCGATCATCGTTTTTACTCCCTTAGCAACTTCGGTGCGCACGCCTGTAACACCCGTAGCACTAACTACATAGATAAAGCCTTGTGACTTCTCCGCGATCGCTGCTACGCGCTCAGGTGGGCTAGTAGGAGCTATCAACAAAATCACTTCAATACCAGCTTTTTCAGCAGGTTCTAGCAAAACATGAGATTCTTCTAAGGGTAAATCGGGAACAACTAAACCGCGAACCCCTGCTTCATAGATTGTTTGCAAAAACTTGGCTACACCCATATTCAAAATTGGGTTGTAGTAGGTGAATAAAATAATAGGCGATCGCAGATCTGGCGCAACGTTTCGCACAACAGCTAAAACTTTTTCCAGTGTTGTCCCATTTCGCAATGCTCTTGTTGCCGCAGCTTGGATTACAGGTCCATCTGCCAATGGATCTGAGTAAGGAACCCCAAGCTCTATCATGTCCGCACCGTTTTGATCTAAGACCCGCAAAGCTTTTGCAGTTGTCTCTAAGTTAGGATCGCCAGCCGTAATAAATGGAATCAGCGCGGCTTGCCCTTTAGCTCGCAGTTCTTCAAATCGAGCGGAAACGGATATCATGACGTAAAATTTCCCACAAAGTGTAGTCCCGTATTATAGTAACGCCTCATGGCTACTTGTTACTGATCCCTGCTAAAGGCGCAACAAACCCCAAAATCGGTTTTTTGAAAGTCTGCCTTCGGCAGACTTTCAAAAAACCGATTTTTACGAAGTCAAAGGCGGGGCAACCCACAATAAATTCAAGTCAGCACTAGGCTCTGACTTGAATTTATTGTGGGGTACATTTTCCAGCGCGAATTAGTCCGACTCGTTTGGCGATCGCTTCGCCCTGAGAGGCAAAAGCGCCCCAAGTTTCTAAGGAATTTGCAATTTCCTCGTTGCGATCGCTTTTGACGATCTCGCAAAGTCCCGTATCACGTTTACAGATAAACCATTGCTCTGAAGCTTTCCCATCCATGGAGTTTTGGGAGTTGTCAATTTGAGCAGACATAAGATTTATCTCAGTACTAAATTACATAAATACTAAAGTTTACCGAAGACGAACTCTATTATTTATGTAATTTAACAGGTTGCATCGCGTCCCTAAACGTAGTAAAAGAAAACATAGATTTGTTAAGCTTTTGTAAGATATTGCAGACCACTTAAGAAATACTAATTAACTACAATTATTAAAAAATGGCGTTAACTACGGCGCAAGTCTTTGGAGAATTTACAGAAAATTTTTCCGAACGAAGCGAATTTTTGGTTCTAGGCTTTTCTCCATCATCTTTACCAATCCAACTACGTTGGAAAACCAATGGGCTTTCAGCTGACTTCCTAGGAGATTATGTCAAGAACTTTTTCCCCGGAGATACTAGTGCGGCTTTGAGCAAACAAACTGAAGTACGTCATGCAGTTAGCTTTGTCGCTAATGAATTGCTAGAGAATGCAATGAAATATAGTGATAAAAGTGCAGGGCTACCAGTCAATTTAGAAGTACATCTATTTAGCGATCGCCTAATATTTGTATCTAAAAATAGTGTTCACCAAGATGCGATCGCTAATTTTCAGACCTATTTGCAGCAAATTACCACTAGTGATGTTAGTGAAATGTATATAAACCAAGTCGAAAAAAGCATTGACAATGGCGAATCTGAAAGTTCTGGGCTTGGATATTTGACCATGATCATGGATTATGATGCAGTTCTGGGATGGAAGCTTGAACAGATTTCTAATAAGCCAGCCACAATAGTGACAACAATGGTGCAGTTGCCCCTTTAGCCGAATAATCCACTAAATTATTAGGTTAATCCCTAGTGAAGTTTTTAGAAAATATTAATCAAATTTTTTGTCAGGAGAATTTAAATAATGGAAGTTAAAGGAGATGACTATCGTGTCTGGTATGAACAGTTAGATGCAGTTATCTATTGCCAAGGATCTTTACGTTTAGCAGGGACAGAAGAATATGCTCCAATTGTGCAAGTTTTAGAGAATGTAATTGCGCAAAACCCCAAACAGATCAGCTTAAATCTTTGTCAGTTAGAGTTTTTGAATAGTTCAGGTATTAATGTCCTATCTAAATTCGTAATCAAAGTTCGTCAAAAAGAAACAATTAAGATCACAGTACAAGGCTCTGAAAGTATACCTTGGCAAGGGAAATCCTTAAAAAACTTGCAAAGACTAATGCCTGCGCTTAAGTTGGAATGGATTTAACCAAAACCAAAATGCAAAAAGACCAAGCACCCGCGTAGCGGATGTTTGGTCTTTTTGCATTTTGGTATTTAGCTTAAGAAGCTATAGCTGTAAGTTTAATAATAGTTTCTTTGCGAATAGTCTCTAAAAGATTTTTGATTAGATCTGGTGAAACATGACCAGTATCAACCTCTCGACCTGCAACTCTCGACAAAAATGACAGAATCTGTTTTGGCAGAATCAATGTTAATCCATTTTTTAAATGTAGTTCTAATTTACAAACTCCAGTAACTATGGGGTAACTACTGTATTGATTTAATCCATTGACAATCTGTCCTCCAGCATCGAAATAGCTCAATTGTAGATGTCTATAGCTGGGAGTTTGGCCACCATAACCATAAAGTTCTTGTTTGACGAACTCAGAAAGCTCAATATCGCTATTAGCATCTGCAAATGCCAAGCATTTCTCTAATGCTTGGGTTAGAGGCAACTTATTGATCGCTTCTTCCAATTCCAGACTAGATTCTAAGGCGGCTAGGATATTGTCTAGACTGAAGGGAATACGAGCTTCGGAAACTGACATGATGATCCGCAATGATAAAGCTATCTTTAGTAAAATTAAGACATAAAACTCAGAAAGTAAAGACAAATGATGGGCTTTACGGAGCTTCTCATTTTAAAGAAGAATTTTGGCGAAAGTTTTCCGACGACGAGCTTTTGTCAAAATTCTTTTTTAGATTTTCAACGATTGCGATGCTAAAAATCTTCATAACGAGACTTAAGTATCTGTACAGAATAAATTCCCAAACCCTTAAGGGTTTGGGAGCGCAATTAATTAAGCATGTCCACTTAAATCAGCAATTCAAATTATGAGACCGATTTTGTGGATCTCAGCGCCGCAGGCGCTGAGATCCACAAAATCGGTTTTGATGAGCTATGTGATGATCCGCTAAAATGATAATCAAAGTTATTCTTGCCTAAAGTCCATGCTCACTTCCGATCGCATTGTTAAACAAGAAATTACCCCAGATATTATTGATGTAGATGTCCCTAAACGCGGGATGCCAGTAACGATCATTACAGGTTTTTTAGGCAGTGGCAAGACCACCTTGCTTAATCACATTTTACAAAACCAGCAAGATTTAAAGGTCGCGGTTTTAGTAAATGAGTTTGGTGATATCAACATCGATAGTCAATTGTTAGTTTCTGTCGATGAAAATATGATGGAACTAAGCAATGGCTGTATTTGCTGCACCATCAATGATGGTCTAGTTAATGCTGTTTATAGTGTCCTTGAAAAAGGCGATCGCATTGATTACATGATTGTCGAGACTACTGGGGTTGCCGATCCTTTACCGATCGCTTTAACATTCTTAGGCACTGAGCTACAGCACTTGACTCGTCTTGATTCGATCTTGACTGTAGTTGACTCCGAAGCTTTTACATCTGATCACTTTAATAGTGATGCAGCCTATGCTCAAATCATGTATGGCGATATTATTATTCTTAATAAAACCGATCTAGTTCCCGAAGAAAAACTACAAGAGCTAGAAACTTACATTAACAAAAACAAGACGAAAGCCAGAATTTTGCGATCGCATCTAGGAGTTGTCCCATTACCGCTAATTTTGGATATTCAGATCGACCAATCAGCGATCGCTGCCACCAAAGAGTCTAATGATCATCACGAGCATGGCGATCACGCCCACCACGACCACGACCATGCTCACACCGATGAACTTAGCCATGATATAAATTGCCAGCATGATCATCATGACCATGATCATCATCACCATTCTGATCACCTAGAAAACGACGGTTTTATCTCAATTTCATTTCAAAGCGATCGCGCCTTTGATCTTGATAAATTTCAGAACTTTCTGGATAAGCAATTGCCCATTGATGTTTTCCGTGCCAAAGGTATTTTATGGTTCACGAATATTGACAGTCGTTACGTCTTTCAACTCAGTGGTAAACGTTACGAACTCAAGACAGATGATCGCGGTAAGTCTTTAAATAATCAACTAGTGATCATTGGTCGTAATTTACACCGTGAAGAACTACTAGCAAAACTTACAGACTGTCTCGTCTAAAACCAAAACACAAAATGGCTACGCCATTTTGTGTTTTTAAAACCCTTACAGGGTTTGGGTTTTAATTCACAGAAGTGTTGCCACGCTTTTGTGAATTGGCATAAACCAAAAAAGAAGCACCTATGAGGATGCTTCTTTTTTGGTTTATGCATGAACTGCTATGCGATCGCATAACTGATCAGCTTGAATTACCCCCTCAACTCTGTCAACAGGTGCTCCATCCTTAAACAAAACCAACGTCGGTAAAGCATAAACCTTATACTGTGAAGCGAGATCGGGGTAATTATCAGTATTGATCTTTACGATCTGAACTTTATCTTTCATCCTCTCACTAACCTTGTCCAAAATCCCTGTCATGAGCTGACAAGGACCACACCAAGGTGCATAAAAGTCTACAAGTACAGGCAATTCTGAACTCTCCAACAATTCGTCAAAACTACCAAATTGCTTTTTTACTGACATGTGGCGATCTCTCCTCTAAAAACTCAATTCTATAACAATTGCCATAAAAGTAGGAGAGACGCAATACAGCAATTCTCATTATGAAGCCGATGCAAAACCTCTAAAGTTGAGCCCCTGCGGGGCTCAACTTTAAAGGTTTTGGTAGTTTTTGCACAAGTACTTAATGTGTTCCGCCTATTTTTATGTGGGTTTTAATATTTTTTGTCGCAAAGGTTACATCGCTAGGCTAAAATTGTCACTGGCTATTACTCAACCTGCAATGATCTCTAGTAACGATTTCCGACCCGGTGTAACAATTGAACTTGATGGCGAAGTCTGGCGTGTAGTTGAATTTTTACACGTAAAACCAGGCAAAGGTTCCGCATTTGTTCGCACCACGCTAAAAAGCGCCATGACAGGTAAGACCTTAGAAAAAACCTTTAGGGCTGGCGAAACACTCCCTCAAGCGGTTCTAGAAAAAAGCTCAATGCAGCACACCTATAAAGAAGGCGATGATTATGTCTTTATGGATATGCAGAGCTTTGATGAAGCTACATTAACTACTGCCCAGATTGGTACTCGCGTCAAGTACATCAAAGAAGGGATGGAAGTCAATGTCGTACGCTGGGGTGAAAGAATCATTGAAGTGGAATTGCCCAATACTGTTGTCCTCGAAGTGATCGAAACTGATCCAGGCTTAAAGGGTGACACAGCGACAGGCGGTAGCAAATCCGCAAAAGTTGAAACTGGTGCATCAATCAATGTTCCTTTATTTGTGAATATTGGCGATCGCATCAAAATTGATACTCGTGAAGACACGTATTTGGGGCGTGAAAATTAGGTGGAATTTAGCTTAGAGCAAGTACGTGAATTAGTCACGATTCTAAATAAGACAGATATTACCGAACTGACTCTAGAATCAGGCGATGTCCGTCTGAGTATACGTAAAAGCGAAAATAGAGTTGTCGCACCTCTGGCAATATCAACATCTACTGTTAGTACCCCAGGGCCATTAACAGCGATCGAGAATACGGCTGCAAGCACTGTGTCCCATACCACGACGATCGCAGATTCTCTTCCTTCCAAAAAACTGATAGAAATCACATCTCCCATGGTTGGCACTTTCTACCGTTCTCCAGGTCCCGACGAGTCTCCGTTTATTGAGATTGGCGATATTGTCAAAAAAGGTCACACTGTTTGCATCATCGAAGCCATGAAACTAATGAATGAGATCGAATCAGAAGCCTCTGGCAAAATCGTAGAAATCTTGGTAGAAAATACTCAACCAGTTGAGTATGGTCAAGTTTTAATGCGAATCGAAGCAAATTAAAGAAGAGATTATTTTCATTTACTCATAAGACATAGAAAAGGCGGCACAAAGTGCCGCCTTTTCTATGTCTTATGGCAAACCTAGAGCACACCTAAGAGATATTGCTTTTAATTGTAAACAATTGTTACGATATTTGCATCAAACATTAAGTAACTTCTTCAGAGGAAATCATGGAAACCAAATTTGACTTTAATGGCAAAAATCTTTTTACACCGATCGCTTTTCGTGAAGACTTTAATCAGTTTGCTCGCTTAAGTGAAACTCAAGCTTGGTCAATGTTCTTTACGGCGAGTCGCGAAGACAATGCGTTGGGATTTAGTAAAAACATTGGAAGATTTTGGACAGGGCTAGCTATTGCCTCAGTCGTCGAAGCCATCCTAGGTGTTACCATTTTTCATGTTTTTTAAAATGATTGTTGCTGTTCAAATCTTGATGCCGTTCACCTGTTTGGTAATCAAGATTTGATCTATATAAAGGCTAAGCTTTGCGAACATTTTTAATCAGCCAATTAAATTTTGCTTCGGCTAGTTCTAAGTTACTCAACATAGATTGACCAAATCCACCAAAATGTGATTCTAAATCATCAACATCGTAACCATATCCAAGACGACTAACCGTACCGCGCAGACGATCAGACAGACAAAGGCAGATAGCGCGATAAAGTCTTGAAGAAAAATTTATATCTTGTTGAAGTTTGGACAAGAGCTGAACTCTTGGTATTGACAATACGATGCTTTCTTCCAGCGATCGCACACTAGCAAGAGGCGGTCTAGTGTCAATAAAAGATACTTCACCAACAATTTCGCCTTCAGAAATTTTGGCAAATTCTTTGTGATCTTGGGATTCAATAGCTACACTGAACGATCCGCTTACAACGATATACAGAGCTTCACTAATCTGACCTTCTCGAATCAGTAAGCGATCGGGGGCAATTGTCTCACTTTTTCCTTTCTGGACAAGCCAGTCAAGATCACTATTATTGAGTTCGCTAAAGAAAAGTAAAATTTTCTTCACATTTAACCTCGGTAACTGGATAAAACTTAAGAAGTCATATTTTTGCAGATTCTTTCGTAAAAATAGTATTCTTAATCAAAAAATTTAAGAATACTATTTTCAAATATCTATTCCAACTCTCAAAAATGTAACAATATTTTTGTGGACTAATAAATAAACCATATAAAGTTAAAAAAAATAAAATGGCTTAGCCATTTTATTTTTTTTTAACTTTAAAATAAATGCGGCGTTAAGAGCCACATTTATTTGGAGATTCAATTACAAAATCAACATCATTTTCAAGGTTTTTGGTTTAGACAAATCTCCTTCAAATAGGATTTTGCAGTTGGCATGAAGATGTCTTGCAATATGGTATAAAGACTCAATTTCATTTAGAGCGTCAATTTTGATAGCAATTTCTTCTAAAGAGAGAGAAACCGTTGACGTTTTCAATGCGTCAACAAGTTTCATTTGTAAAGCAAGTACTTTTGCGCCAGCTTTTTTACCTGCCTCAACCCCAGGTTGATGGTAAGCATTGATATTCACCAATGAAGCATAAAAACTGACAGCTCTTTCATAAAGAGCAATTAATGCTCCAACCGTAAGCTCAGAGACAAACGGGATCGTCACTGTAATTGAGTCTCTACCATTTTCATACAGTGCACTTCGAGTACCTTGAAGAAATCCTAGTAAATAATCGCCAGAGACAACACCTTCTTCAACTTCGGGATGTGGCTTTGCCGAGTCTTGTAAAACTTCGATAAAAGTTGCAAAAAAGTTAGGGACACCTTCGCGCAGTTGCTGCACATAGGCATGTTGATCGGTAGATCCTTTGTTGCCGTAGACCGCAATCCCTTGATAGACAGTATTGCCGTCAAGATCTTTCTCTTTACCGAGAGATTCCATGACCAGTTGTTGTAGATATCGACTAAACAACAAAAGTCGATCCTTATATGGCAAGACAACCATATCTTTTTCACCCTTGCCATTGCCTGTGAAGTACCATGACATTGCTAGAAGAGCCGCAGGGTTTTGTCGAATATCCTCAATGCGTGTCGCGGCATCCATCAAACCTGCTCCACGCAACATTTCGCGAATGTCAATTCCTTGCAGAGCCGCAGGTACTAAACCCACTGCCGAGAGCTCCGAAGTTCTGCCGCCAATCCAGTCATACATGGGGAATTGATCGATCCAGCCATTAGCGATCGCATATTTCTCCAATGCACTACCGACACCTGTAATTGCGATCGCATGTTTCGCAAAATCCAAGCCTGCTTTTTTAAAGGCAAACTCAGCTTCTTTCATACCATTTGCTGCTTCAGGAGTACCGCCAGACTTGGAAATCACCAACACTAATGTAGTGCTAAGGCGATCACCCAACAGATCGAGTACTAAGTCAATCCCATCGGGATCGGAGTTATCGATGAAGCTAATTTTGAGGGGTACATCCGCCTTAGCAAAACATTGGGCAACAAATTGTGGTCCTAAGGCTGATCCACCAATGCCAATCGAAAGAATATCTGTAAACTTTGGTGCACTTGGTGGATGAATGATCCCCGTATGTACCTTCTTTGTAAAATCTTCTATGCGATCAAGAGTCTCTGTAATATCTCTGCGCAATTCTTCTGTAGGGGCGATTTCAGGAGACCTCAGCCAGTAATGCCCCACCATCCGTTGTTCATCAGGATTGGCGATCGCTCCTAGCTCTAAAGCTTTCATATCGGCGAAAGCCTTGACAAACTTAGGTTGTATCTGTGTCACAAAGTCTGGCGTAAACCTGATCCGACTGATATCCACGTACAGACCCAACTCTGAATGGTAGTACAGCCAGTCTTGATAACGTTGCCACAGTTCCACAGCCGAACTCATACGAACCTCACTTTGCTCTTTGTGAATAGCTTACAGCGCTTTGCGCTGATGTAAAAACCAATATTTTTGTTGAAAGGGTTGCTTTGCAACCCTTTCAACAAAAATATTGTGTTAAAACTTCATACAAATTGTTGTAAATGTGAATAGCTTAAATATGCATAACCTTTGGCTACGCACCAAATCAATCGTAAGTGATAATTAGCAACCTTGTTGCTGTTATTCCTACAGATTGCGATCAACTTTAGATTTCAGTAATTCCCATTAAGTAAATACGCTTAATTAATTACCCAAACCCATAAATTGGAGTTTGGAAAAAATTGAAGCAAAAAATGGATGAACGGCACATTAAGAGATGCCCAAATATTGGGCATGAGAAATCGAAGCACTAATGATTTAGGAGTACTAAGATAGTAGTATTTGCC
>JBIKYZ010000367.1:0-4320 GCA_044354985.1 Pseudanabaena sp.
ACTTAATTCTAAGCTCAATCACTTCGCTCTCAAATCCAAATTATATATCAAGGCTTTGCAGCAATCTCACTTGGAATGGCAGTCTCTGAAACCTTTTTAGGCTTCTGCGTAACATGAGTTAACTAAATTAAGTAAAGTAAAAAAGAAGCTGCGAGAGTTGGGAGGGAATATTTCGGTGAAGTCCCAAAATGGTAAAGGCACTCAATTTACTCTAGTTTTACCGAATGTGAACTCTGTAATTCGCGTACTGCTAATTGATGTTAATCAAATGTGCTTAGCCATTCCTAGTAAGATGATCTTAGAAGTGGTTCCCTGTAATCCGCCAGTTCTTGGTGCGGAGGAGCAAGAGACTTTACTATGGCGAGATAGCATACTACCTATAGTTCGACTCAATTCCCTACTAAAGCTAAATTGCCGACATAGCTTGAGCCAATCCAATCTGCAATCGAGCAGCCAATCTGCGCAATCAACAAATTTATCTGAAAGTCAGAAACCCTCTCAAGCCATACCTTCACTTTTAGTTATTCATTACGAAAATGATCTGTTTGCTTTGCAAACAGATGGTTGCTGGCATGATCAGGAAGCCACATTCCATCAAATGGAAGGCAACATTTGCCTTCCGCATATTTTTCTCGGCACAGTTGTCTTGGGAAGTAATCAGGCTGTGGCTTTGCTTAATCCTGCTGAGTTAGTCAGCCAATGTTTGCGCTCTGATGCTCATGTTTCGGGCTCTCAAGAGATGTATTCAAATTTTGAAAACCTGAGTAGTCTATCAGACTTTTTTAGTGCAGGTGATACACCGTCTTTTTCCAGCGCATCAGCAGATAGTAACTCAGCCCGTGACTTGGTTCGATCTCCTGAGCCCGAAAATTTGGAAAGTTCGGGACTATTTACTAATGAGCTAGTGAAACCTCATGTAAAGCCGCAGCAGCCTAGAGTATTAATTGTAGAGTCTTCGGCTAATGTACGGCGCTATCTCGCGATGATGCTTACCAAGTCTGGTTTTTTGACTGAGCAAGTTCAAGATGGAAAAGAGGCAATCGCGTTTCTCAAAAACTGCTTAGAGATCAAAACAAAAGTTGACGTGGTAATCACCGATTTAGAGATGCCTCATATGGATGGATTCAAACTCTTATCGAGTGTTCTTGTTGATGATGATTTGCAAAATTTACCAATCATTGTACTCACCGAGAAAAACAACGAAAATGATCGGAAGTTAGCTTTAGATCTGGGCGCGAAAGCATATCTTTGTAAACCATATCGAGAACAAGAACTTGTTGAAAAATTGCACCAAGTTATTTCGGGATAATCCCAAAACGGCTTAGCCGTTTTGTGTTTTGGCATAAAACCCCAAATAAAAGTGGTGGCGCAAAGCGCCGCCACTTTTATTTGGGGTTTTATGTTCTAAGCCTACCTTTTATACCAATTCACAAAAGTGTTGCAACACTTTTGTGAATTAAAAAACAATTCCTGTAAGGGTTTTAAAAGTATAAAATGGCGTAGCCATTTTGTGTTTTGGTATTATGGCGATGTCGTGCCTTTAAATAAGCCTTGCGGTTTAAAGAGTAATACCAAAACCATAATCACCAAACCCACGCCCAGTTTATATTCAGTGCCAATGCAGTATTTCTGTAATTCGCCTAGGGCAACAGGACATGTAGTGGCGACTTCTTGGGAAATCCCTACAATTAGTGCTCCCGCGATCGCGCCATAGGGATTACCAATTCCGCCCAAAATCACCGCCGCAAACATTGGCAAAATCAAGAACCAGCCCATATTCGGACGTAGATTGGTAATTAAGCCATACATACTGCCTCCAAATGCAGTCATACCTCCAGCAATTACCCATGTTGAAATGATTACGGCATTGACGTTGATCCCAGCGACTTTAGCGAGTTCTGGATTGTCAGCTACTGCTCGCATTGCCTTGCCTATTTTGGTGTTTTGTAATAAATAGTAAAGCCCAGCAATTACAGCGATCGCTGCCACAATCACCACCATTTTGTTTTGGGTGATTGCTAAGTCAAAAATCTTGATTGCAGGAAATGTTGGCAAATCATATTTCTGTGGTTTTGCACCCCAAACCAGCACGATCGCATTACGAATCACCAAAGCTAACCCAATCGAAACGATCATCATCGTCGTTGAGGTGGCTTTTTTTGCCCGTAATGGTTGCCAGAGGATTTTTTCGCAAATTAAAACCAAGACGATGGAGATAATACTGCCAAATGCGATCGATACCACAATATTCAGCTTGAATGTGGTATTGGCGAGAAATGCAAGGTATGCGCCGAGAGTGAGAATGTCGCCATGGGCAAAGTTAGCAAGGCGTAAGATGCCATAGGTAAGCGTTAAACCGACTGCGGCGAGCGCAATAATGCTGCCGACAGCGATACCATCAATGGTTGATTGCAGGACTGATTGCAGAACTTCAGGCATTGAGAGAATTTAATAGAGCTTGATTTCTATTTATAGTATCGTTTTAGAACCCATTAGTATCAAACTGGCGAGAATGTAATTGAGAGTAACGACCTGCTTTTTGGAGCAGTTCGTCGTGAGTTCCCGATTCGACAATTTGCCCCTGTTCTAAAACGATGATGCGATCGCTATTTCTAATGGTCGCTAAGCGGTGCGCGATAATAAATGTCGTGCGTCCTTGCATGAGGCGCTGTAGAGCTTCTTGGACAAGGCTTTCCGATTCGGTGTCAAGTGCTGAAGTTGCTTCATCAAGGATCAGGATTTTGGGATTATGCAGGACAGCGCGAGCAATGGAAATGCGTTGACGCTGACCACCCGATAGATTAACACCACGCTCACCCACCCAAGTGTCATAACCTTGGGGAAGTTCCATAATAAAATCATGGGCATTAGCGATTCGTGCAGCATTTTCAACAGCTTCAGTATCATAATCCTTCTGACCAAAGGCAATATTTGAAGCAACGGTTCCCGAAAAGAGAATGTTCTCTTGGGGAACGAGAGCTAGTTGTTGACGGAGGCTTTTGATTTGGACATCACAAATGTCATAGCCATCGATGAGAATTTTGCCAGACTTAACATCATGGAAACGCATCAGCAGATTCATTAAGGTGGATTTGCCTGCGCCCGACATGCCGACAAGGGCGATCGATTCGCCTTTGTTTGCGACGAGATTAATATCAGTGAGAACAGAGCGATCGTTTTGATAATGGAAGCCAACATTGATATATTCGACTTTGCCTGTGACTTCAGGAAGGGCGATCGCATCGGGTCTTTCGATTACAACAGGCTTAATCTTAAAAATCTCGAAAATGCGATCGATTGAAGCTTCAGCTTGTTTGATTTCGTTATAGCTACCAGTGGTATTTGCGATCGGGTCAATCAATAGTGCAACCCCTGCGCCAAAAGCAACAAACTGCTCAGGAAGCAACCATTTATTAGAAATCAACCAACCACCAAGTAGAAACAGAAAACAAATGCCTGCGGCTTCCAAAAAGCCAATTACAGGATATTGGATGGCTCTGACGCGATCGGCAGCATATTTACGGCGGCTATTTTGTTCGGATTCTTGCTTAAAACGCTCGATTTCATAGGATTCTGTGGCAAAGGCACGAACTAACCGAATACCACTAAAAATTTCAGATAGTAAGGCAGCTAAGTTAGAAACTTGGTCTTGACTACGGCGGCTTAGCCTCAACATGCGATCGCCAAACCAAGCGATTAATATGGCAATCAAGGGAGCAACGGCAAGAGTGGTGAGAGTTAAGATCCAGTTCAAATAAATCATGTACGCCAGTACAAAAATTAATTGCAGTACTGATGGAATGAATTGATGAAAAAATTTGCCGATCACCTCACCAATGCGATCGATATCTTCTGTCAAGCGATAGGATAAATCTCCTGTACGAGACTCTGCAAAATAATCTAGATCTAAAGTCTGCAAATGTGAGTACACATCTACGCGCAAATCTTTCGCCGCATTCAGGGCAGCTTGCGACATCATGGAGTCTTGTCCATACTGACCCAATCCCCGAAACACAAACATGATTACGGTGAAAGCAGCAATCTGCAAAATGGCGGTGACATCACCCTTGCCAAGTGCTTGGGCAACCCGTCCTAGTAGTTCGGCAAGGAGGGGCATTGTACCAATAAAGACTAAGGTACATAAAAATGCTTTGCCAATCAGAAAACGCTGGGGGTAGACATAATCTCGCATCTGCCAGTAGGAAGAGCGCTTTGAAGATTTCCCAGAAGATTTTATTTCCAAACTCGTAGCTCAAATGTTTGCAATTCACCAACGATTAGTTTCGCACTTTATCGCCATCGCCATTAAATTTTTGTTGT
>JBIKYZ010000368.1:0-4311 GCA_044354985.1 Pseudanabaena sp.
GGCAAATACTACTATCTTAGTACTCCTAAATCATTAGTGCTTCGATTTCTCATGCCCAATATTTGGGCATCTCTTAATGTGCCGTTCATCCATTTTTTGCTTCAATTTTTTCCAAACTCCAATATTGTCTTCTATTAATTTTTATAGATGTTACGTAGAAGGAATTCTTATGATGGTAAAAATCTAGGATAACCACGGGGAGATTACTCTGCGTCGCTAGCAGTATGTAATAGATTCATCATTTGAGTTCCACGTAATACCAACTCTCAAAATGGCATTGCCATTTTGAGAGTTAGAACCTTCCTTGGGTCGGTTTTTAATTCTTGAAAGGATAATCACAATTTCAAGAATTGGTATGTAGCTGTCGCCACATAAGCTAAGACATAAAACAAAAAAGAGTTTCTGTACTTTGTGCAGAAACTCTTTTTTTGTATAAATTATTAAAATGGCAACGCTATTCTAAGAATCTGTAGCTATAGCAATGTAAGTTTTACATACAGCAATTTTTGATCAAAAGAAATACAATAAATTTTTTAAAAGTGTTGCTTTGCAACACTTTTAAAAAATTTATTGGTTCGGGTTTGAACACAAAGTTCTATAGCTATAATACAAAAGCACAAAATGGCGTAGCCATTTTGTGCTTTTAAAACCCTTACAGGGTTTGTTTTTTAATTCACAGAAGTGTTGCCACACTTTTGTGAATTGGTATAAAAACCAAACAAAAAAGGCGACATAAAATGCCGCCTTTTTTGTTTGGTTTGGAATTATTGTGGTGAATCAAGAACTCGATCAATTAAGCCATAGGCTAGAGACTCTTGTGAAGACATATAGTAGTCACGATTCATATCGCGCTCGATCTTCTCCAGAGGCTGTCCTGTCCGTTTGGCATATTCTTCATTCAACTTTTGACGAATACGAATTATTTCACGCGCCTCAATCTCAATATCTGAGGCTTGACCTCTCGTTCCACCAGAAGGCTGGTGAATCATGATTCTTGCATTGGGTAAAGCATAACGCTTGCCTTTAGCACCAGCCATCAATAGAAATGAACCCATCGAAGCTGCCAACCCAACGCAAATAGTTGTCACATCTGCCTTGATATGTTGCATCGTATCAAAGATCGCCAAGCCAGCTGAGACTGATCCGCCAGGAGAGTTGATATAGATGTAAATATCTTTGGTTTGATCCTCAGAGTCAAAGTAAAGCAGGCGAGCAATGATTGCATTTGCCATACCGTCTGTTACTTCACCACTCAAAAAGATGATGCGCTCCATCGACAGACGCTCGTAGATATTAATCCACTGCGTGTAGGAATCACCAGGATAGCGATAGGGAACTCTAGGAATACCAATAGGCATAGGTTTAATTAAGAATTAGGAATTAGGAATTAGGAATTACAAATTACGAATTACGAATTACGAGGTACAAATTCGTAATTCGTAATTCCTAACTAAACAAGTGCGGGAACTGCTTTGGGCAGGTCTTTTGTGCTTTCAAGAACGCGATCAATCAGCCCATATTCTTTGGCTTGCACTGGAGTCATATACAACATCCGATCCATATCTTTGGTGATGGCTTCTGTGGACTTGCCTGTGGTACGCGACAAGATTTCGAGCATCGCAGCACGGTTCGTCAATACTTCTTTCGCCTGAATCTGCAAATCAGAGGCTTGTCCTCTGGTTTGACGGCGGGCTTGGTGTAAGACTATCGTGGCATTTGGTAAGCTAGCTCGAAAACCTTTGGTTCCGCTGGCGAGAATCATCGCGGCGGTTCCCATGGCTTGTCCGAGACAGATGGTATGGACAGGTGGCTTGATATAGTTGAGTGTGTCGCAAATAGCAAAGGCTTCGGTCTCAAAACCAATCGCATCGCCCGTATACCAAGATGTCCCCGTGGAGTTGATATACAGAAAAATCGGTTTTTCAGGATCTTCGTATTGCAAATATAAAAGTTGGGCGATGAGCAATTCTGTAACATCGACACCAAGCTGCTGTTTGTATTCGTCGGGAGATACAAGAGGCAACCCAAAGTAAATAATTCGCTCTTTTAGTAGCAGCGAAGGTAAGTCAGGCGGCGGTGTGCGTCCGTATGACGAATCCCCTGAATAGGCGGCTTGTGCGGCTTGGGGAACAGAGCGAGAAGGTCGATCCATGTTTATTCGTGTTAATGACACTAACTCTGCTAGCTTATCACAGCGATCCCCCTGCTATGGGCGATGTTAGCCGAGATTGAGGTAGGGTTTGCCGTCTAAAGGCTAAGTGACTAGATTGCTGAGGCTAAACCCAAGATAGAGTTGCGACACTTTGTGCGGCAACTCTATCTTGGGTTTAACATGATTGGTCTTAGCTATATCAAAACCTAATGAATCTATTAGGCAAGAATCATGGGTTACGCGATCAATTTTTCGTGGAAAGACCCTCAGTGCAATGCTTTGCTCTCCATTTGTTGCTTAATCCCAAATCACTGTAAAATTCTAATCAAAGTCTATTGAAATAATTCTTAAAAATGTCACAGTATCACAAACCTACAGTTATTATCACAGGCGCATCTTCAGGTGTTGGACTATGGTCAGCCAAGTCAATGGCTGACAAAGGCTGGCATATCGTCATGGCTTGCCGCAATATCCCTAAAACAGAAAAAGCTGCCGAATCCGTTGGTATTCCTAAAAGTAGCTACACAATCATCCAAGTTGATCTTGGCTCCCTAGTTAGTGTGCGCGAATTTGTAGCTAAATTCCGAGCTACAGGAATGCCCCTTGATGCCTTGCTGTGCAACGCTGCGATCTATATGCCTTTGCTCAAAGAACCATTGCGATCGCCCGAAGGATTTGAGTTGACAATGACCACCAATCACCTCAGTCATTTTCTCCTGTGTAATCTGCTACTAGAGGACATGAAAAAGTCTACCCATCCCGATCGCCGTATGGTCATTTTGGGAACAGTCACCCACAATCCCGATGAATTGGGTGGCAAGATTCCCCCGCAGCCAGACCTCGGCAATCTCGAAGGTTTTGAGAAAGGTTTCAAGCCGCCGATCTCCATGGCAAATGGTAAGAAATTTGAGCCTGTTCGTGCCTACAAAGAGAGCAAAGTTTGCAATATCTTGACGATGAGAGAGTTGCACCGCCGCTATCATGAATCCACTGGCATCACTTTCACTTCCCTCTATCCTGGTTGTGTTGCCGATACGCCGCTCTTCCGCAATCATTATCCTCTCTTTCAGAAACTATTTCCATTGTTCCAAAAGAATATCACTAAGGGATATGTTA
This sequence comes from Pseudanabaena sp., assembly GCA_044354985.1. Classification (GTDB taxonomy): domain Bacteria; phylum Cyanobacteriota; class Cyanobacteriia; order Pseudanabaenales; family Pseudanabaenaceae; genus Pseudanabaena. Next base: position 3,269 of record JBIKYZ010000368.1, read on the forward strand.
CACAGGAGCTATCAGGAGAGAGAGTTGCTGCTGTCATTGCTGATCCTGAATACAAACAGTCAGGAGCCTATTGGAGTTGGGGCAATCGTCAGAAAAAAGATGGGAAGTCTTTTGTGCAGACAGTATCACCACAAGCTCGTGATGATGCTAGAGCAGAACGCATGTGGGACTTGAGCGCAAAGCTTGTTAGACTCGTGTAGACAACTACCCTTCCTAGCGAATAATTTGGGATGTGTGGTGATATCGCATTGGGTTTGCTATATAAATGTAAGTTTTGCTTAGGATATAAAACCCAAAAGATAAGTGGCGGCGCGAAGCGCCGCCACTTATCTTTTGGGTTTTGAACTTGCCATATTTCGTTACTAAATTTGTAACCACGAAGAAGTGCAAGATTACTTGATGTAAATTGAGGGTAATAGAAATTTGAGACTTCTCATATGCTTACCCCATCAAACCTGCGAATTTTGGCAATTTGTTCTGTATTGGTTGGCGGGATTGTTATTGCTAGTTATCCTCGTTCGACTGAGTCATCGGCGATTCCCAATCGTTTAAGCGATGAGAAGATCGGAAATAACACTACACAGCCTATATCCTCAGTTCCATCAAGAAATTATATCCCTCAAAACTCGGCTGTATCGATCGCAATTAACCAGAATGGGAATATCCGCCGAGCTGACCCTAGGGGCTACATCAATGTTGGTATTCGAGAAACCTATAAGATTGAAATTAACTCACCTAGTTACACCAGCGCCGTTAGCATAAAAATTGATGGTGTTTCCATTATTGATGGGTTGATCTGCGATCGCTCTGTCATCTTAGAGCGACCTCGTGCGATCGCTAAGCAATTTATCGTTTTAGAAGAAGGTAATCCAGGGCTAGATCGAGATGGCGGTATCAATAATCCCGATCTAGGTTTAATTTGGACTTTGGACAAGATTGAAGCAAAGAAAGAGCGGGATTAAGCGAAAAGGGATAATGAGAGTTTCAACTTTCAACCGAAAACAAATCATTATCCCTAAACCCATTATGCCAATAATTGTCAC
>JBIKYZ010000126.1:0-14284 GCA_044354985.1 Pseudanabaena sp.
CGTCGCACTAAAATCTCTGGTGCTCAGTGGAACAAAGAAAATGTCCCTCAGGTGCTTGCCCATCGTTGTGCTTATCTCAATGGTTTATTGGCTTTCTAGACTATCCCAAAAAAGTGACATGCTCCCACTTGTATTTGATTAAGATCGAATCTTCAGAGAATATAGAGCATCCTTGGGCTAATAAATTAGAACAAGAAGCAGAACAAATTTTTACTAAAAGATATCCTGCAATTTACAAACACTTTGAACAATTTAGAACTCAATTAATCGCTAGATCAGATCAAGGCAGATTTTTTTGGGAGTTGCGATCATGCAAGTATTGGCAAGAATTTGAACAGCCTAAAATTATTATTCCTGCAATTACAAATAATGTTGAATATGCTCCTGATTCTCTAGGCTATTACAGCAACGATAAAACTTCAATTTGTATTCCTAAAGATATCAATTATACTTCAGGAATCCTTAATTCTGCTTTAATGTGGTGGTTTATTCAGCAAATAGCCGCATCTAGACAAGGTGGATTTTTTGAATTTAAGCCAGCCTATGTTTCTCAAATTCCTATTATCAATGCAACTAAAACACAACGTACAGCAATAGAAAAACTTGTGCAGAAATGTCTTGACGCTAAAAAATGCGATCGCCATGCTGATACTAGCAAATTAGAAAATGCGATTGATCGCTTAGTTTACAAACTCTATCAACTCACCTATGACGAAATAAAAATTATTGACCCAGAATTTAAACTAACAGAACAAGAATACAAAGCAATTAAAATAGAGTAAAAGGTAAAAACAATGAAAACAATAGCAGGACTAGATCGCATTACCTTTGACCCCAAAATTATGGCAGGTCAAGCTTGCATTCGCGGAATGCGGATACCCGTATCAGTAGTCATCAACCTTGTCGCCAACGGCTTATCAACAGCCGAAATAATCGAAGACTATCCCTATCTCGAACCAGAAGACATCCAGCAAGCGCTGAGATATGCCGCTTGGCTAACCCAAGAGCGAGTCATCTTTTGGCAAATCCCTCAAGCAGTATGAAATTCTTAGGCGATATGGGCATCTCTCCCCGCACAATTGCACTCTTGAGAGAACAAGGTTATGACGCAATCCACCTGATTGAAGAGAAGCTAGAAAAGATGACAGACCCCAATATTTTAGAAAAAGCTCGCCAAGAAGAACGAATATTACTCACCGTAGATTTAGACTTTGCCCAACTATTAGCAATTAGCGGCGAAAGCATACCGAGTGTTATTTTATTTCGTTTAGGAAATGTAAGCCGAGAAGTAGTTAACCGTCATTTGTTAGCAATCATTAATGACTATGCTACAGAACTTACAAATGGTGTAATCATCTCTGTTAGCGATGTTTCAATTCGATTGAGATACTTACCGATTTAATTATGAACGTCAAAAAAGCGATCGCCATGCTGATACAAGCAAATTAGAAAATGCGATCGCAGATTATTTGGTTCACAATAGATCTAAGGAAGTTTAGGAGCAAACTCGTATGCGATATTTTCTGTTATGGTTTCTTTCCTTAATGTTTGCGATGATGTCGCTAAGTTTCCCAAAAACTGTGCGATCGCAAACTTCGGTTTTAATATCACAATCTATTGATGACGACGATGATGACGACAACGATGGTCAAGATAGTAATTCCTCACAAACATCTTCTGGCAATGGGTTTAATCTATTTTTAATCTTAAACCTGATCAACGCCTTAAATCGCTCTAGCAATAACGACCAACAGCAAGTTGACTTTTCCATAGACATCGGTGAAATTCGTGGACAAATTGGGCGAATGTATTTTCTCTTAGCACGACAATATGCAGCTCAGAACCAATTACCTCAGGCTTGTAATGCTCTCGAAAAAGGGTATAGAGCTGAATTAGAAGCTTATTTACTCAAACGGAAGCGATTGCTTAAGCCTGACAGTGATGACTGTTACGCCTCAGAGGTGCAGCGCATCTCAAAACTCACAGGAAGCCCGACCGCCCTGATTTATGTCACTACTTCTAAAGATGGTTTAGAACTAATTGGCGTACCGCCATCTAGTCCCAACCGACCTGCGGGAATATTCTCACGCACTCGGATTGGCGTAAAGTCTTTACAAGAAAAAGTTGGGCTACCGATCGCTCAAACCAATCCAAGCAAAGGCATTCCTTTTCGGAAGGTTGCCTACAATGTCACCACAGAAGAAGTCGATCGCGTGATCATTGACTTTCGCAATAATTTACGTGACACCAGTGCCAATGACTTTTTACCCCAGTCACAGCAGCTCTATGATTGGGTCGTGCGTCCGATGGAACCTGAGCTAGAAAAGGCGCAGGTGAAAACGCTAGTATTTGTGATGAATGGTAATTTGCGCGTAGTACCGCCAGCAGCCTTTCATGACGGCAAGCATTATCTTGTCGAAAAATATGCCGTTACGACGATTCCATCATGGCAGTTAACGGAACCAAACCGTCCCGATCGCGCTTTGACTCCGCAAATTTTAGCTATGGGACTGTCTGAGTCTGTCGAAGGCTGGTCGCCATTGCCAGCCACAAAAGTAGAGGTGGAGACGATATCCTCGCAGGTGCTAGTTGGTAAAGCTTTTATGAATAGTGACTTTACCAAGGATAATCTGCGATCGCAAATCAGTAGTCAAAATTATGGAATTATCCATTTAGCGACCCATGCCAAATTTGTCAAAAATTCACCACAGGAATCTTTTATTCAATTTTGGGGCGATCGCTTACAAATGAACCAAATTTCGACAATGAATCTAGTCACAGATCTATTAACTCTCAGTGCCTGTGAAACTGCCGTGGGACAAAATCTGGGCTTGGCAGGTTTGGCGGCAGATTCTGGGGCTAAGAGCGTCTTGGCTTCTCTATGGCAAGTTAGTGATGCAGGTACGGCTCCCTTGATGATTCGTTTTTATCGGGGTTTACATACAGCACCTAGCAAAGCGATCGCTTTGCAAGAGGCGCAGTTAGCATTTTTACGTGGCGAAGTAACAATTAAGGATAATCGAATTATTGGAGTACAAGGATTCCCGAATATTCCCTTTCTCATAGATACCAGAGGAATTGATCTGAAGCATCCTTTCTTTTGGTCTTCATTTACCTTAGTAGGTAACTGGTTATAAAAACCCATTTAAGAATTGAGCTAGATCCCCCCCCAGCCCCCCTTGTAAAGGCTACGGTGTACACACAAGTCTCTCTGTCATCGTTGAAATGTATCTAAGCCCCCTAAATCCCCCAATTCTGGGGGACTTTGAAAGAATTTTATTTTCTTGTTCCCCCAGAATTGGGGGCTAGGGGGCGATTAATTGTTGACTTAACTAGGTTTTATGACTTGTGTGTACACCGTAGCTTGTAAGGGGGGAGAATTAAATTCTTCCCCCTTTACAAGGGGGATTGAGGGAGATCTCTTGGAGCTTTTGACCGTAGAAAGCAATTCTTAAATGGTTTATAAAAGCGAAAAGATAGCGCTTCGCGCTATCTTTTCGCTTTTATAACATGATTGTAAACCTACACGAAGCAAATTTTGATGAAAACGGAGGGGATGGCATACTAGCGATCGCTAATTATCGAAAAGACCATGCAAAATTCTGATTATTTTGAAGGCTTAAGTTGGACACCTGAAGCAAAAATTAAATACAAAAATATCCCCTACTTTGTGCGATCGCAGGCGCGTCTGAAAATCGAGCAACTAGCTCAAGCCGCAGGTAGTGATACGATTACCGCAGAAATTGTCGAAAAAGCAAGGATTGAGTTTGGCCAGTGAATAATGTATTGAATGGTGATCGCGGTTATTTGTTAACAGAGCAAGCAAATCCCCACAGTCAAAATCTGGATCGGCTCAGCGCCTTAGAAATTGTCGAACTTTTTAATCGAGAGGATGCCAAGGCTGTAGCCGCAGTTGAGCGAGAAAAAGAAGCGATCGCCGCTGCGATTACCTGTATTGCTGAAGCGATCGCTAATGGCGGACGATTGTTTTATGTTGGTGCTGGCACAAGTGGACGACTCGGTGTCCTTGATGCTGCCGAATGTCCACCCACCTTTTGCAGTGATCCTGAATTAATTCAATGCATCTTGGCGGGTGGGATGAACGCAATGGTACGCAGCTCTGAAGCCCTCGAAGATCGTGAAGATGATGGTGCAGCAGCGATTACCGAAAGAAATATTAGCGATCGCGATGTTGTTTTTGGCATTACCGCAGGTGGAACCACACCCTATGTCCATGGAGCTCTTAAAGAAGCCCGAAAACGAGGTGCGAAAACGATCTTTTTTTGCTGTGTACCACCTGATCAATTTCCGAGCCAGTACGATATCGAGATTCGTCCGCTAGTGGGAGCAGAGATCTTGACTGGATCTACCAGACTTAAAGCAGGGACAGCCACGAAATTAGTTTTAAATACAGTTTCGACAGGGGTAATGGTGCAGCTAGGCAAGGTTTATGGCAATCGGATGATTGATGTTTCTGTCACCAATAGTAAGCTCGAAGATCGGGCTATTCGGATTATTCGCGATCTCACCGCACTCAGTCGTGATGAGGCTGCAAAATTGCTAGAGCGATCGGGAAAACGGGTCAAATTAGCTTTGCTAATGCATTGGAAAGGCATAGAAGTCGCCACCGCCGAGCAATTATTGCAAAATACTCAAGGACATTTGCGTAAGGCAATGATGTAAGCATCTCAACAACACAGTGAATATTTAGGCGCGCACGCCTAAATATTCACTGGGAAGGGAGTAATAAAAAATCCAGATATAGCCTTAGCCACTTTTATCAAGACAAATCAAAACCCAAATAGTGAGAGGCGGCGCGAATCGCCGCCTCTCACTATTTGGGTTTTATGTCCTAACAAGAATGGCGATAACTATAAATTGAAAATCCAGAGTCAGAATCTGCACCGTCTATGCAACGGGCGGTGCAGATTCTGGGTTTTATACTTAGACTCAAATCACCTATCATACCAATTCACGAAAGTGTGACAACACTTCTGTGATTTAAAAACCAACCCCTGTAAGGGTTTTAAAAATACAAAATGGCGCAGCCATTTTGTATTTTGGTATGAGTTAAGATTATGTTGAGCAAAAGATGTATAAATTATGACAGGCGCAGAACTTCGTCAGACGATCGCCAATAAATGGGACTACTCCTACGACTTACAATTACGCAAAACCCAAGGAAAAATTTTCTTGCAGGTAATGTGGCGCTACCAAGAGCAACAGTCTTTTTCGATGAGTGAAACAGAATTTATTCAACATCTTGACGTGATTGCCTCATATCTGAGTGATTGGGCCGTAGTTGAGCAGGTTCAAAAATTTATCGAAGTTACCAAAGAACGCCCCCGACTCGGCAAAGCTGTGAGCATTCCTCTGCAAATTGGAGAGCGATCGCTAGAGTGGCTCATAGGAAACTAAGAATTCCTGTAGAGATTCTTTGTACAGCATTACAGTATTCCCATTATGAAACGGATTTAGGCATTTCCAGCGCCTTTGGCGCTGGAAATGCCTAAATCCGTTTTTTGAAAGTCTGCCTTAGGCGGACTTTCAAAAAACGGATTTTCATAATGAGAATTGCTGACTACATCAACAATGCTTGGTTGGGAAGCGAGTAAATGCTATAAAAGTTACTACAATCAATAAATGTATGGTGTGTTGCTGACTTTCTAAGCTAAAGATTGTACGATTGTATTGTGATACTTTGTATAAACTTAAATTTCCAAAAAATTTCATTTTAGGAAGTTGTACCGCTCTAACCATACCTAAGTCTAATTACGTCAGGGCAAAAATATGAGTCAAGCAGGAGCTAACCCATGGGATCGCCAATTTGTTAACCTTGGGCGAATCATGCAGTTCTTGCGTGATGAAGATAGTATTGACAACCTATTGACGGCAACGCTCGATTACCTTCGAGATAATTTTGAGTACAAGCTTCTTTGGATTGGGCTTTATGACGCTGAAAACCACAGACTTACAGGTAAAGGTGGTACAACTCCTGCGGGTGAAATTAAATTTTTAAAAGATCGATTTAACCTCAATGCTGGCGATTTGCTCGATCAGGTGATTTTGCAACGCAAGCCCGTGCCCATCGCCGATCTACGCCAAGAGAAACGTAGTGGTGAATGGCAAAAACTAGCCCAAAAATTTGATATCCAAGGCACATTGCTTTGGCCGATCTATCATCGCGATCGCAGCTTTGGCGTAGTCCTCTTAGGCTCCAATCTGTGGAATGTCACCCCTCGCAATGAAGAAAGAGCAAGACTTTCTGTAGTCCTTGGTGCTCTTGGCTCCACCCTGAGCCGCCTTGATGACGATTGGCATCATCACAATACTAAGCGCCCTGATGAACCGCTACTGCAAATCCTCTCAAAAATTCGGAATTTACCAGCACTCACCGAACGCCTCGAAGAGATTGTTCAGGAAACTCACAACTTTGTTATGCCCGATCATACCAATATTTACTGGTTTGAACGCGAGCATCAATATTTTTGGCGACGTATTGCCAATCGCCAGCCAGGACCAAAAATCAAGCAAGCAGTTGACAATACGGCTGGAGTAACCGTCCAAAATGCCCCTAGTTTGTATCAGGCTCTTTCCAAAGATCAGGTAGTGGTGGTAGTTGATGCCAAATCCATGACCAAGGGTGAAGTCAGCAATCGCGTTATGGAACAATTTGGGGCGGTTTCAATAATTATTGCGCCCATATTTTTTCAATCGGAATTGCTAGGATTTTTGTCAGTGGAAGGCGATGAACCTCGTCTCTGGACTGACGATGAGCGTAATTTTGTTCGGGGTGCAGCTCAGCTAGCAGCCATTACTGCACCTCTCGAAGAGATGGAAGTTACCCTCGATCGCATTGCCTCCGATCAAATTCTCACCGCAGGAATTGCCAGAGCGATATATTCTGATAGCGATTGGCAAAGCGCTCTCGATCAAGCTGCGGAACAGTTATGTCAGCGCCTAGGGCTGGAACGCTTTTGGGTGGCAACCTATGACAAAGACAATGATGTGTTTCGGATCGACTTTCAATATCATCCTAAAAACCGTCGCCCAATCCCTTCGGTTTTACCGGGATTAGCAGCAGTTGATGTGCAGATGATGGAGCAATCTACTGATGCTGCAACTGTTGAGAATCTTGACAGTGATTTTAAATTTTTGTCATGGCGAAATTCATTAATTGATCTTGATGTACGTTCAATGATCGTCAGTAGTACTTCAATTGGGAAGACTCTCGAAGGTGTTCTGGCTGTTGCCCATGAAGCCCCACGTACATGGTCTCGCCCAGAAAGAGAAATGGTACAAGCTGTTGCTCAACAGATTGGATTAATCGTTCACCAAAATGAGTTGCAGCGCTTATCCGATGAACGCCAAAAGTCTCATCAAGCCGTTCAATTTGGCTTAGTTGCTATCCAACAATGCAATGCTCTTGAGAAGTTGCATCAGACGGCAACTCAATTAATGGCTCAGGTTACGCAATCCCCTCTTGCCGTATTAGTAGTATGGCTACCAGGGCGGCAAGGCGGACAAATTGCTTCCGTATTTGCTAGCCGTGATGAGTATCAGCTCTCGATCAGCGAAACTCTAATTGCGATCGAAGAAGATCCGCTTGCACAGTGGGCGATCCAAAGTGAGGGAATTCTGCCCCTGAGTATTCATGACTTACCAGAACAGACTAAGGCTTGGCTAAATGCCCCTGCTCTGGGACATTTATTGGTGACTGCATTACGTACAACTCCTGATCACCAGCCGACAGGAATGATTTTGGTTGCCGATCGCGTTGGACGGCGATGGGTTGATCGCCAATTGCAGGCGTTTAATATGTTGGCAAATCAACTATCTTGGTCTCGTCGTCACCTACTACTCGTTGATCATCTCAAGCACAATCGTCAAGAATTAGAACGACTTAATTGGTATAAACATCGTCGTTTAGAGGATATCTATCGTACAGTTAGCTCGGGAGTCCAGCGTTTATTGGATGCTGATGCTCGTGCTAATGGAACTGGTGGTATCAACAATATTACCTTGCAAAGTTCTCTTAAGCAATTACAGGGTTCTCTATCTCCACTCCCACAGATTATCCGCAAGGAGCAATGGCGCTTGCGTCCCAATTATGAGACTGCTCCTCTAGCAGGTATGCTTAAACGGGCTTTAGAAAGAGTAGATACGCTCATAAAACAACGCCAAATTTGGTCGCAGGTACATAACCAAGCCAATGTGGTGGTTGGTGGTGACATCGCTAAGATGGAAATGATCTTAAACGAGTTGCTGCTATTTGCCTGTGGGCGATCGGATGTTGGTGGCAGAATTGATCTTTGGTGTCGTCAAATAGATGAAAAGCTTCTAGAGCTATCAATCACCGATTATGGCGTGGTTGATGCTTCTTTATTGCAGGAGTTGCATCAAGGTAGAGCGATCGATCCTTTATCTCCTTCATTATTAGATCAGCCTCCTGGCTTACATCTTGCTATCTGTCAGACCCTTATGGTGGAGGCAGGTGGAGAGTTATCTCTCTATCAACTAGAAGACAATCGCATCCTCAGTCGCTTAATCTTGCCTCTGTCTAGTTCTTAATCCCAAAGCATAAAAGTGTGGCAACACTTCTGTGAATTAAAAACCGAACCCCGTAAGAGTTTTAAAAACACAAAATGGCGTAGCCATTTTGTGTTTTGGTATAATTTCTGAGAGTCATATCTAGCTTTGTCGAGAGATTTCTTGTAATAGCCACTCGTCAACGGGTTGACCATCTTTGCGAATGAGTTCTATCTCTACCATTACAGAAGAATTGGAACCGACGGGAGCCATTTTTTGAAGGAAGCGAATTACATAATCTTTAGGATTATGATTGCGTTCCTTTAGCCAGTCTTGAACTTTGAGCTCTGCAAAGAGTGATTGACCTTGCTCAAACATTCTTGCAACTTGCATTCTGATCGTAAAAGGATTTACTTGTGGCATAACTTTTTTCCTACGTTGATTTACGCTGAAATCCAAATCCATATTTTTGTTAAAAGTGTTGCAAAGCAACACTTTTAACAAAAATATGGTGGTTATTTTTTTAATACAAGATAATACAACTCGCCTTCGCCTTTGATTAATCCAGCCCGTTGCTTAGCCCGATCGCCTGTTCCCATAAAGATATCTACTCGTCCCGCACCACGAATCGCACCGCCAGTATCTTGATCGAGCGCAAAACGCTGTACTTGACGTAATTCAAGCTTACCTGTGGTGGGATTCTCAAACGGAATTTCAGTACGGATTAGAGCAATGCCGCCAGAGGGAAAGATTTTTTTGTCAGTGGCAATTGAACGCTCTGCGATAACTGGCGCACCAAGGCTGCCTGTCGCAGGCTTGCCATTAGTTTCGCGAAAAAAGACAAAGCTAGGGTTGCGATTGAGATACTTAATTAAATCTTGAGGATTTTTTTTGAAATACTCAATCAAAGTCTGCAATGTCACGTCTTCAAGACGCATTTTGCCATCTCTAACTAGCTCTGCGCCAACTGACCGATAGGGTTGATCAGTTTTACCTGCATAACCAACAGTTAATAAATTGCCATCGGGTAACTCAAACCTTGCTGAGCCCTGAACATGCACTAAAAAAGCCTGAAAGCGATCGCTTAACCATACAATTTCTAACCCTGCCATTTGCTTGCTGCCTTCAAGCATGGCGCGAGTAGGATGGGGAGATTGCCATTGAGCAAAGTCTGGTGGCAAACTATAAAGCGGGTATTTAAATTCATCAGTACGAGTACGACTCGCTTTGTATACAGCCTCGTAATAGCCTGTAAACTGAACATCGCCATTACCATCACGCCCTACGGATTGATAAAGATCAAATTCACGATTTACGGCTTGCTGGAGATCTTTAGCAGTGCGAGACACTTGGACAAGCCGACGAAATCTCACCAAACTGCGCTCCATGAGATCTTGACTAATTCCTGCAATCGGATAACGCTTAGCAGCAGATGGGGTGCGGATGTATTGAATACTATGATCGATCGCTTGCAAGAGATTTTGGCGATCGCTATCTAACAGATCATCGGTGAGATCAAGGGTAAGAGGATTAACCGCACGGGGAGATATTGGGGCAATGGCTTGAGCAAGTTTAAGTTCCGCAGCTTCGGCTGGTCTTTGAAAATCAGTTTGCATATAGCAAGGTGGCACAGCACAAATTAACCCTACCCAAGTTGCAAATAAGATATCTCCACCACGATATAATGTCGATGCCCAAGATTTTTGTTCTGAAAATCTCTTTTTGTTACCGAATAGATCGTATTTACTTTTACCGAACTTCTGGGAACCAATCACCCTTAAAAACTCCTCACTAAATAATCTAGCCAGAATATTAGATTACGGACTAAGCCCACAATCTGATATTTAATCACCATACTTGACGTTAATACTAGCTTTTTGTTCGTACAAACGATTCAGCGATCGCGGGTCAATGTTGAAGTGATAGCACATTTTTAACCACTGGTTGAGCATAGCATGACGATAGATTCCTCTCTGGCGAAACCGTCTTGCAGAGGTAATAACCTTGCCTTGAGCCAACAATGGCTTTGAGAATTGACATAAGCGATCGCTTAACACTGTATCTTCAAAAATATCGAGATCGGGGATATTCCCAATTTCAGCTAATACTTGGCGCTTAATAAACGGACAATGATCGAGATAAACGAGCCCTTTATGCTTAAAGCGAACATTGTTAGAGTACCAAGACGTAAAATGCAATAACCAATGTGAAAAGTCAAAACTATGGCGAAATGCACCCCAATCTCCACCCGATTGTAAAGCTTGCTCAATTAGTTGTAGAGCAATTAGTTCTGGCAAGAGCGTTGCAGGATGATGTAACAAAATTATGTCGCCTGTGCTGATGGCAATACCTTCATTTAGTCTCTGGGCTCGATTTTTGGCAAGCGATCGTACAACTTGAATTTCATGCGATCGCGCTGCATACTCATCCAAAATTAGATCTGTCCCATCTTCACTAGCACTGACTACAGCAATAATTTCTTTTCCACAATTTTGAGGAACTAATTGGGCTATTAGATTCGTGAGAATTCGGTCTAAATACCCATGCCGAATTTCATTGAGACAGGGCAGAATTATAGATAGGCGCATATAGTAATTCCCCAATGAATAATTAGTGATGTGCGGCAAAGCCGCACATCACTAATTATTCATTGGAAAAGACGATCTCACACAAACCATTTAGGATTTCTATAGCGATCGCGATGTTATGATAAAAATATTAAAAATATGGTTTCTATGACTAGTCAAAACTTAAATCAATCTGAACAAACTGAAATATTTGATGATTATCAAAATCCTCAAAATGCTTCTATACTTATAGTTGATGACACAGTTTATAATATTCAACTTTTATCCTTGATGTTAATCAGACAAGGCTATAAGGTGCAAGAAGCTACTAGTGGATTAGAAGCCTTAGATAAAGTTAATCAACTATTGCCAGACATAATTTTACTAGATATTCGGATGCCTGATATTAATGGCTATGAAGTTTGTACAAGATTAAAGGCTAATCCAGCAACTAAGGATGTACCAATTATCTTTATTAGTTCAATAGAAGAGCCATCTGAGAAAGTGGAAGCATTTTCTGTGGGCGGAGTAGATTATATTAGCAAGCCATTTCAATTGATTGAAGTGTTAGCTAGAATCGAAACACACTTGCGACTATGTTCATTACAAAAAAGACTTCAAGAACAAAATGAACAGTTACAACTATCGGCTGAAGTGTTATCGCGATCGCTTAAATATGAACGCGAACTTAGTCAAATGAAAACGGACTTTATATCAGTCGTATCCCATGAGTTTCGCACACCTCTAACGACGATTCAAAGCGCATCAGAACTGCTCGAACATTATGAATGGTCAAAGGAAGAACAGGTTGAACAATTGCATCAAATTCAATCAGAAGTTAAGCATATGACTGCATTAATGGAAGATGTATTGTTTCTGAGTCGAAGTAATACTAATAAAGTGAAACTAAATCTTACTAAATTTAACCTTTTAAGCTTTTGTAGTCAACTTCTACGTCAGATGCAAAGAACTTTTGCATCTGACTATTCTCTCAACTCCTTTCTCTATATATCTTCAACTAATACATCTATAGAAAATCCTCATCTTCAAGATGATCTTCCCTACATATTAGTGAGAATGGATGATAAATTACTACGCCAAATCTTGACGAATCTGCTCACAAATGCAATTAAGTATTCTCCACAAAATAAAAAAGTTGATTTTCAAATTACGGTGGAGCCAGAACAGGTAAAGTTTGTCGTCAGCGATCATGGGATTGGTATTCCAAATGAAGATTTAGAAAATCTATTCAGTGCATTCCATCGGGGTAAAAATGTAGGAATACTTCCTGGTACAGGATTGGGGCTATCAATTGTTAAAAACTGTATTGATATTCACAATGGTTCAATATTCGTAGAGAGCCAGTTAGATATTGGCACTAAATTTACAGTGGTTTTACCAATTTCTGAAGAAGTATTTTCAGTTTAATAATTTTTAATTTCATAATCAGTATAATGTTTCATAAAGATATCAGCCAGCCAGCATGAAAAAGATCCTCCTCATTGAAGATAATCCAAACGTCTTGCTAAATACCTCCAGAATGCTGCAAGCTGAGGGATATATGATTATCAGTGCTGACAATGGACGTACTGGATTAGAGATGGCGCAGCAGCATATTCCCAGTTTGATCATCTGCGATATTATGATGCCTGAAATCGACGGTTATGGAGTTATTGCGGCTCTGCGAAATAATCCCTCGACAACGACAATCCCTTTTATCTTTCTTAGTGCCAAGTCTGACAAAAATGACTTTCGACAAGGTATGGAATTGGGATCAGATGATTATTTAACTAAACCCTTTACTAGAGATGAACTATTGGGAGCAATCAATGCTCAGTTTAAAAAACAAGAAGTCATTAATAGTTATTACAAGCAAGAGTTAGCGAACTTACGAGGCAATATATCTAAATCCTTACCTCATCAGTTATTGTTCCCTGCGATCGAGGTTATGGGCTTGGCGGATATTTTGGTCAAAAATTATCATGCTATGCAAGCTCATGAAGTCCCAGATATCGGTAAGCGCATTCGCAAAGCAGGGCGGGATATGCATGAAATGGTGAAGAAATTTCTGCTATACGCTGAGTTAGAGTCAACGGAGAATAATGCTGAATGGATTAACCAAATCCGTAATAGTAAAGCAACTTTTGTTGATATTGAAATTTCTAGCTGCGCCAAAAAAATCGCTGAAAACTATAATCGTGTTTCTGACTTACATGTAGATATTAATGATGCCAGTATTCAAATCTCAGACTCTTACTTAAATGTAATCGTTAAGGAACTTGTGGATAATGCGTTCAAATTCTCTTCAGAAGGAACTGCTGTAAATGTTGTCGGCAATTGTGATGATAAGGACTATCGTCTAGTTATTACTGATCATGGTCAGGGGATTGAACCAGAGCAGATTGCTAATTTTGGGGCATATATGAAGTTTGAGAAAAAGCTCTATATTCAGCAGGGGACTGGGTTGGGGTTAGCGATCGCCAAGCGATTGCTTGAGCTGCATAATGGGAGATTAGAAATTGAGAGCGATCCCTATGAGTTAACTGTTATCAGAGCTTTTTTACCATTAAGTAGTCGCAAGTAAAAGAACCAACTTTTTGTGGCGCGGCTTTGCCGCGCCACAAAAAGTTGGTTCTGGGTTGAGCGCAAAGCGCTATAAATTTGTGATTTCAATCACTCCCATCAAGTTCTGTGGTCACGCTTAACTATCTAACCTGTCACACTAAGCCCAGTTATTCATCACAGACTTATCAAGCAAATTAGTTAAACATAGGAAACGTGAAGAGCGTTCTATGTAGCTAGTTATGATTATTTTATCTTTATCGGAAATTCAAGCGACACACTTCCCAACTCCTTGGGGAAGTGAGAAAGGCATTTGCTATTTAGGAAAGACATTTTTGCCAATCAATATCCATGTAAATCAACAAGAAGCGATCGCAGCCTGTCGGCAGGACTTAGATTTGGGGATGCTATCGATTATTGTTGATGAGGGTGATTACCTTTCCCAGTGGTGGTATTTTTCAGAATCTTTTATATAGCTTTACTTAGCCAAATTAGGACATACAGCAAATACCGATCAAACCCGCCACAAAAGAACCTACCGAAAAGGCTCAAAGCAGATGCCACAATGATGAAACCAATTAAGAGCATCCTCATCAGTAATAGCATTAATAGCCATAGTGATAGCT
>JBIKYZ010000127.1:0-14265 GCA_044354985.1 Pseudanabaena sp.
CAGAAAGACGATTTGCTTCTCTAAATCCATTGTGATGCATGATATTGTCATCGGTCTGTTTATCAATAGATATGAGTTTTGATTTCAATCCTCCTCATGCTCTCAACAAATGTGACACACTACCCAAAATCAGCTTCCAGCCCACTAATCAGCCCAAAAATCAGCCCAACAAACAGCCCAACATTCAGCCCACCAATCAGCCCAACAAACAGCCCACCAATCAGCCCAAAAATCAGCCCAAAAATCAGCCCAAAAATCAGCCCTTGAAAAAATTTCCTGATCTTTGCTGGTTCCAAAGAAAATTCAAAAGTTTCCATAGGGTTTATCCTATTTTCTGTCAGCCCAACAATCAGCCCAACAATCGGCCCAACAATCAGCCCAACAATCAGCACACCAATCAGCCCAACAATCAGCCCAACAATCAGCCCAACAATCCAGTTATAAATTTTTTGTTGCGTGCGATTCTTTAAATTTGTCGGTTGCAAGCCTTCAATGAGAAACTCATCCTTTGACTGCTGTTGTAGCTGCTGGGCAAGCCAACTCAGCCAATGTCTTGTTTGCGCGGCGGTAGGCATTGGTTTGGCTTTATAATACCAATTCTCGATATCTCGCACCAACATTTGCCGCACATAAGCCGACAGCAAATAGGTTTTACGGTCATCCGTAGTTGCTAACTGTTCCCATTCAGGCAGAGAGATTTGTCGCCTTGCCAGCAAAGTGATGCTCAAAAAGAGCGGCGTTCTCAAAATTTCTAATAATTCAGAATCTTGTTGTAATTTTTGCCATAGATCGGGTTGAGAAATGACCTGAAAATATTCCGCCAACTGCTCATCGCTCAATGGTTGTAAATAAATCGCCGCATTCAGTTGAAAGTTGGCGTTATAGCTGTCATATTCCTGACTGCGACTGCATACCACCAAAAATCTCGGACGATGTTCGCTTACCATCCATTGATTTATAGCAAGCACACATGGCTCCTGACGGTGTGGCTCCAACTCATCCAAACCATCCAACATCGGCAACAGTCGCTTACGCTTGAGTAAATTTTGAGCAATTTCTACCGAAACCCCATACTTACTTTTTGCCTCGGCAACAACCCAGTCAGCAATGCTCTGCTTACTGTCCTTCCACAATGACAGATTAAACAAAATGGGAATCGGTTGCTTTAGATCGCTTTCGGCAATGTCTAGCAATTCATTCGCCAATTCTAAATAAGTAGTTGTTTTCCCCGCCCCTGGTTTTCCCAAAATTAGCAATCGCCCCGCCACATCCTCTCTTTGAAATACATTGAGAATGCTAGTCCCATTTTCTATTTGTTCGATTACCCGAATTCCGATTTTTACCGATGCGCTCCAAGTTCGCACCCGATCCAACTGCATCTCCTTATCCAATGTAATCGCCACTTCACGATGTAACGAATGTCTCAGCCGCGATTTGACTTCGGTTGTCACCTCCCCCAACAAAAAAACTTCCGACTCATCCCTACCCGCCATTTTCTCAGGTTGAGACAATCCCGCTAGATTCAGAATATATTTGACAATAGTATTGCGATCGCCTTGCACCAGATCGCCAACAGCTTGTCCGATAGGAGAATTGGTTAACGTAGCCTTATCAATATCAATTCCCTGCTCCGATTCCTGCGGCTGTTCCTTTGACATCAAGTTAAGCCCAGAAAGTACTTACCGCAACACCCAACCAACCCGCCAACTTCGTGACAACTGGCTCTAATTTCTGCCATAAACCTTGTCCCGCGCTGACTGCTTCATCTACATCCTTAATTACTTTCGTAGCTCGTTGCAGATCCTTCTTCACAGTCTCTTTATCTGGTTCCTTTTCCTGTACTTCATCCTTGCCCGAAGCAACATGACGCAACACCTTTTCTTTCTGCTTTTCCGACAAATCCGACTCACGGACAATAGCAGCAAATTGATCAATCAGTCCCAACACCTCATCAACCGTCAATCCTGTATTTGTCGGACTTGCAACAATTTGCTGGCTGATCTGAAGATCTCCTCCTGCTTGAGCGATCGGAGAGTTCGTAAATGTACCGCCACCAATGCTAATTGATTGAGTCGCTTTATCTTTAGAGTCTTTGTCTTTTTTAAACATCACTCACACCGCACATTCACTGATTAAGAGTGTATCTCAACCCGCCCAAATACACAATAAATTCACTTTTGACAGCTATAGCAATGTGTTTGGATTATGGACGATTAGTTCGGCGATCGCTGTTTACCTACAACAAAATCAAAATTGCTAGATAAATGGTAAAGCGATCGCAATTTACCGCATTCCTACTCACACCCCAAAATGTCGAGTAAAATCATCACTAACTGGTCTAAGGAAAACTTACCATGCGAGTAAAAAAACATTATGACAACTGCCACTGCCCAAATTAATCTTCCCTTTGAACTACTAGCCGAAGCCGTCACCACCCTAAATATTGAACATAAAATCAAGCTATGGAAATTACTAGGTCAAGAAATAACCGAAGCCAAAAGAGCTACCAAAAATAATATTGATACTAGCGCCATAGATTCTCTCGATCGCACAGTTGAGAAAATTCTATTAGAAACTGAAATGACCGAAGATGAATTAGTAGAAGCATTTGTTAATCAAGAATCATGATGACAATGATTTCCTTGGTTGTGGTTGTCCATGCTGGACAACTTACACACTAATTTCACACCTAAAGCGAATTAGCTAATATTTAAAATCACCATTAAACTCAGTATCGGGAGCATCTCAAATAGATGCTCAATAGCAAAGCCATAGCGTAAGGGCAATTCATGAATTGCCCTTACGCTATGGCTTTGTTGTATAATTACCCCGCGCCTAGATCATCACAAAACACTCAAATCCATGACCCTTCGCATATACAACACACTCACCAGACACAAAGAAGACTTTATTCCCCTCGAAGCAGGGATTGTGAAAATGTATGTTTGTGGTGTAACTGTCTATAATTACTGCCATTTAGGTCATGCTAGAGCCTATGTGATTTGGGACATGATTCGGCGCTACTTGGCGACAAAATATCAAGTTAAGTATGTTCAGAATATTACGGACATTGATGACAAGATCTTAAAAAAGGCTCAGGAAAACAATACAACAATGCAGGCAATCGCAGAGCAGTATATCGTCGCCTACGACGAGGATATGGCAAAGCTGAATATTGCCAAAGCTGATGAATATCCTCGCGCTACAGAGACAATTCCCGAAATTATTGAGCTAATTCAGCAGTTGATCGATCGCGATTATGCCTATGCCTCAGGTGGCGATGTCTATTACGCAGTGCAGAAATTTCCTAGCTATGGGAAGCTCTCAGGGCGCAAGCTCGAAGATATGCAAGCTGGGGCAAGTGGTCGAGTTGATGAGCAGGAAGAACAGAAGCGCTATCCCTTTGACTTTGCCTTATGGAAATCCGCAAAACCCAATGAACCTTTTTGGTCATCGCCTTGGGGGAATGGAAGACCTGGTTGGCATATTGAATGCTCAGCAATGGTGCGATCGCGTTTAGGTGAAACCATTGATATTCATGCAGGTGGCATAGATTTACAATTTCCGCACCATGAGAACGAAATCGCCCAGTCGGAAGCTGCTTATGCGAAGCCGCTAGCTAAATACTGGATGCACAATGGCTTTGTGAATATTGACGGTGAGAAAATGTCGAAATCGCTGAATAATTTCACAACTATTCGGGATCTGGTTGCTCATTTCGAGCCAATGGCAATCCGTTTATTCATTCTGCAAGCACAATATCGCCAACCGATTGATTTTACGGAAGAAGCAATTAATGCTGCTACGAAAGGCTGGGAAACAATTCGCGATGGAATGCTGTTTGCGGAGAATTTTGGAGCAAAGTTAGGTTGGGAAAATATAGAGATTCCTGTTAGAAAAGATGTGGGTGAAGCGATCGCCTGTTTTGAAGAAGCGATGGATGATGATTTTAATACTTCTGTAGCGATGTCCCATGTGTTTGAACTAGCCAAGAAATTACGCTCTGAGCGCAACTCGCTATCCCATGCAGGTAAAACTGCTGCAAGTTCTGAGGTTCTATTTCAAGGTTGGCAAGCCCTTAGCTACATGACCAGTATTTTGGGTTTTGTTGCTGATATTAGCGATCGCCAAGTCAAGGAAGAGAACATTAGCGATCCAGAAATTGAATCGCTAATGCAGCAGAGAATTGAAGCTAAGAAAGCGAAGAATTATCAGGAAGGCGATCGCATTCGGGTTGAACTGAAGACGTTGGGGATTACCCTAATCGATCAAAAAGATGGCACTACACGCTGGATCAGGGAGTAAATCCAAAAAGACAAATCGTCCGCGTAGCGGACGATTTGTCTTTTTGGATTTAAAGTTTTAAATGCGAGCTTACTCCGTATCTATTGGCGGCTTTTACCATTTTCAGATACAACCCTCCATCCTCATTTAGTTGAATAACTTCCTCTGGCTTTGATACTTGCACTTCTAATATCTGCATTATTTTTAGAGCAACAGCTCGCGCTAACAAAGGCGGAACTGAGTTGCCAATTTGTCTAAATCCATGCCACTTAGTACTGTGAAATCGAAACCAATCAGGATAGGAATGCAATCTAGCGGCTTCTCGCACAGTAATACAACGTGGCATAAAGGGGTGAATAGGACGAGGAGCCGTAAATGCACCGCGATTACTGGGAGTTCCTGCCCTCAAAGTATTACAAATTCCATCGGGATCAAGCTTCAGGAAATGGCTGATCTTCTCAAGCTCCCCATTCGCAGTTTTGTTAAATCTCTCCATGCAAGCTTGGCTATGGACAGTGCGGATGCTGGAGGTGAGCAAACTGCGATCGCAATCACGCGGATAAGATAAATCGGCATGATCCGATCGCAGACCTCGCAAGTATTCACTGTAATTGCTTTTTGGCTCTGGGAAATTCGCCACGCACCAGTCACGCTTGATCAGTTCTGGATATTGAGAAACATCGGGTAAATCTGCGATCGCGTCTCTTACAGTTGGGCTATCAGGTAAATTGGCAAGCTCTTTAGGGATGCGTTTGAGTTTGGCGGGTTTGGTGATTGGTGATGGGTAATGGGGAAGAATTAAAGATTGGCGACAACCGATTAAAAAGAGGCGTTCACGGTTTTGGGGAACTCCAAAATGAGAGGCATTGAGTACTTGATAAGGGTTAAGGATTTTATAGCCTTTTTGCTCAAAGTTCTCAATCACCTCGCCGATAAACTGTTTTTGATCGCCGATGGTTAAACCTTTCACATTTTCCATTACAAAATATTTGGGATTGAGTTCGACGACTAAGCGCATAAAATGCGATATCAACTCATTCCTTGGGTCATCAAAGGCGCGTTTGCCCATTAATGAAAAACCTTGGCATGGCGGCCCCCCAAAAACTACATCGATTTCGCGATTGCCTATTTTTGATTTTTGTCTAATATCATCGCCCGATATTTCTGTAACACTTGCACAGATTGCTAACCACATTGGGAAATTATACTCATGGGTGGCACAATGAATTGGATCGATTTCTACTGAAGCTAATACATCAAATCCCGCTTGCTCAAATCCAAGCGTCATCCCGCCCGCACCCGCAAACAAATCGACAGCGATCGGTCGTTGAGTTCCCATAGTCTACATAAAGAATTTAGATATTGTCACAGAGAATCTATTGTATAGCAATGAAAGTTTTGCTTAAGAAATAAATGAAGGCGGCGCTTCGCGCCGCCTTCATTTATTTCTTAGCTATACTACAAGCCAACACAAAAATATAAAGACTTAAAAGCCATGCTTTGCGTGGCTTTTAAGTCTTTAATCATTCGTTTGTACCTAAGGCACCTGGGGAACCAGTTAATGTCTTTCGTGGTGAACAAGTAACGATAATAATGACTAAAGTCATGATGTACGGAGTAGCATTGAACAAGTAATAGTAAGAATCAAATCCAACGGCCTGAAGAGCTGGCCCAATAGATTGTGCCCCACCAAACAGCAAAGCTGCCCATAGACAATGAATTGGCTGCCATTTGGCAAAAATTACTAGAGCAACCGCCATTAAACCTTGACCGCTAGAGATATTCTCTGCCCAGAGTCCAGGGAAATAAAGGGATAAACTCGCTCCACCGATACCAGCAAGAAAACTACCTACAACGATCGCAGCAGTTCGCACCCCGACAACTGAAATTCCCATTGCTCTAGCAGCACTTGGGCTATCGCCAACAGCACGCACATACAAGCCCCAACGAGTCGAACTAAAAAACCATTGCATTATTGGTGCGATCGCAATACCAATTAATAGCAATGGGCTAACTTTCAAAGCCGCTTGAACTTGTGGGAAGCTGCTCCAATTGCCCCACTCAAATAAAGGCAAAGGAATTGCTTTGGGTTGAATGAAGGCTTTACCAAAGAAGAAAGCAATCCCACTACCAAAAATAATCATCGCAATCCCGACAGCCACATCACTCACTTTGGGGCGTTGTGATAACCATGCATGAATTAACCCAAGCCCAGCACCTGCTAAACCAGCAGCTAAGACACCCAACCAAGGTGATTTAGTCAAGAAAGAAACCGCATATGCTGTCATTGCGCCAGTGAGCAAAGTTCCTTCGAGCCCGAGATTAATCTTGCCAGCTTTTTCGGTAAGACATTCACCTAAGCTGACAAATAGAAATGGAGCGCTCCCTCGGAGTGTACCTGCGACGATCGCTAGAGGCACGCTCATCCAACCTAATGTTGTAGATGTATCTGTCATGGTAATTGGTAATTCTTAGAAAAATTTGTGATTAAGAGAACCAATATTTTGTTAAAAGTGCTGCAATGCAGCACTTTTAACAAAATATTGGTTCTCTATAATTAACTAAACTGCAGTCGCAGATGCGTCAATCTTAACTTCGGGCTCTCTATCTTTAAAGAAGTCCAAGCGACCATAAAGAGATTCACTAAAGAGAATTGCTAAGAATACTATGCCTTGAAATAGCAACACAGTAGCATCTGGCAGTCCAAACGACCTCTGAAGAGCGCTACCACTTGCCAGAATACCGCCCATCAATACAGCAACAAGCACCGCTACTAAGGGATTTTGTCTGGCGATAAATGCAACTAAAATACCGCTATAGCCATAGCCAGAAATTAATGAGGCATTCGCGCTTCCATGAATAGCTGCTACTTCCACCATCCCTGCTAGCCCCGCACAGGAACCAGCCAAGAAGGTCACAATTAATGTGAGTTTCCCAACTGGTAAGCCTGCGATTTTAGCAGCACGAATATTGCCTCCGACAGTGCGAACTGCAAATCCAAAAGTGGTGCGATGAATCAAAAAATAAGCGATCGCACAGGCAACTAATCCATAAATTAGACCGTAATGCACTCTTGTATTGGGAATACTTTGCAGCATATTAATCGCTGAAAGTGGAAAACTAGAGGGCTTATTTAATGTAGAAGGATCACGCATTGGACCTTCTACTAAGGTGTTAAGAACCGCGATCGCAATGTAATTCATTAACAAACTACTAATAGTTTCATTAACACCGCGATAGTACTTAATCGCGCCTACAAACATGATCCATAGACCACCTGCGATAAGACCGCCCATTGCCATCGCAATCTGTACAATCACAGAGGGCAAAGAAGCTAGTGATAGACCAACTGCGATAGCACCAAGTCCACCAACAATTAAAGCTCCTTCATTGCCAATAATCGTCAACCCCAGCATTGCAGGTAAAGCAGTACATAAACTGGTAAGCATTAATGGAGCGGCTCGAATTAAGGTTCCTTGCCAAGAGAAGCTACTGCCGAACGCAGATGAATAAATCGTTCCATAAATTGCGATCGGATTTTTACCTTGGACAGCACAAAAAATTCCAAAAACTACTAGTGAAGCAAGTAATGCCCCTATGGGAAGAAGAAAATTCTCAGATGTTGAACGCCAGCGATCGCGGATATTCATATAGTTAGTTCTCAAATGAATGAAATTACAAATAAAAAGATTTAAAACTTGCTTTGCAAGTTTTAAATCTTTTTATTTGATTAGCCTTTAACGCTTCCAATCACGCCTTCAACAAACCAATCCATCTTTTCTAGATCAGGTTCTGTCTGTTTGTATTCCTTGCCCTTAGCAATCACAACCTTGCCAGTGTTATCTTTCATTTCGCCAGCATAAATAATCATGCTGCCATCTTTGAACTTAGCCATAACAGATTCGGCTTCCTTCTTAGCCGCTGCGCTAACAGCACTTCCAAATGGCGAAACTTTACAGAATCCTTCCTTAAGACCACCGCGCAAAATGTGAGGAATACCACCATCTGTAAGAGTCTTACCTGCTTTGAGCAGCTCTACATACTTGGTATAGACATTAGTCCAATCCCATTCTGCCCCAGTTAGATATCCATTTGGAGCAAGTGATGCTTGATTAGTATGATAGCCCGTGCAGAATATTTTCCGTTTCTCAGCCGTCTCCATCACAACTTTTGGACTGTCCACATGGCAAGTTAGAACATCTACACCTTGATCAACCATGCTGTTGGCTGCTTCAGCTTCTTTGACTGGAACTGACCAATCGCCTGTGAAGATGACTTGAACTGTAGCTTTAGGATTAACGCTACGAGCACCAAGAGTATAGCTGTTGATATTGCGAACCACCTGCGGAATTGGCTTTGCAGCTACAAATCCTAACTTGCCAGACTTGGTTGATAGTCCTGCAACGACACCAGCAACATATTGAGCTTCATCGATGTAACCGTAGTAACTCCCAACATTCTTAGGTGTTTTACCTTCAGTGTACAAACCACCGCAATGGAAGAACTGTACCTTGGGATTAGCTGGCGCTAATTTGAGAATGTGAGGATCGAAGTAACCAAAAGATGTCGGGAAAAGTGCTGTAACACCATTTTGGTTAATCATGCCGAGCATAGTTTCTTGGACTACGGCAGTTTCTGCAACGCTAGCTTCACTGAATGTTTTAACATCAGGTAGTTTTGCGATCGCAGTTTCTCCCTCAAAATGAGCTTGACTATAACCAAAATCATCTTTTGGCCCAACATAGATAAACCCAATATTCAGCATGGTAGCAGCAGGCGAGCCTGGTGTACTTGGAGCACCAGTGGTTGCTGTACTAGCTGGTTTCTGTTCTGTACAACCGACCCAGAGCTGAGATGTTGCGCCAAAAGCTGCTGTTGCGATCGCGCCTCGGATAAACTTGCGACGTGGAATATAAATTGGGCTCATGCCTTCACACCTTGAAAAGATTGAATGTAATTGCGAGAAAAAACTAATACAAGAAATCTACACTGCATTAGAAGCTAGCAAATATTATCTTCAACAAATGTATTACTAACTACTTGCGGCACTGAGATATCTATTTCAAATACGAAAGGGTGTGCAAAGCACACCCTTTCGTATTCGGAAGCTTACACTTTAATTAGAAGCTAAACACTGCCTGCAAGTTACCAATAAACACGGTTGGATTAGTGGAGAAGTTGTTAGGATTGAAAATGAAGTAAGCAGAGGGAACCAAAGTAATATTCTTGGTTAGAGGATAGATATAAGAGAATTCAAGATCGTACTGTGTACCATCATTGCCTCTACCAGCAGTGAGTACATTGCTACTATCGCCAAACTTGTATGGCAATGCGAAGGATATCATTGCTTGAGCACCTTCTTTAAAAAGGTCAGGGAAAGCTGCACCAACTTGGAAGGTATACTGGTTGACATTTGTGGAGCCACCAGCAGTCAGATTGATGTTGGTAGTTCCGTATCCATATCTACCGAACAGACCAAACCCTTTTGTAACCAACCAATCAAAATTAGCTACAAAAATGTCTGACTGAGCGTTATTTATACCTGTAGCAACAGTCGCAATACCTTGTAAAGAAGGTGTACCACCAATAGTTGTTGGCGAACTTCTAGTAATGTTTCCATGACTATAGAGTAAACGCAACTTAAAAGCATCGCTTGGTTTAAAACCAATTTCAGCCGTTAAATTATTCTGACCACCAAACAAACCTTCATTAGGATTAGAGGCAGAAGTGTTGCCGCCGACAAACTCTCTACTGTCAGCCAAGTAGCCAACTTTAAAATCAAACATGCTGCCTAAAGGAGTCATGAAGACCGCACCAGCTCCACGCTTAGCGTCAGTCAACAAAGTGCTGTTGATTGAAGTAAATGTTGTATTCCAAGGATAGATAAAGCGATTGCCATCAAAATACTTGTAGAAGTTGATACGGGGACCAACAACTAGAGCAGCTTTTTCAAATACTGGGAAAGTATAGGAAAGTTCGCGCAAAATAAATGTGTTGGCAGCGGCTCCAGCAGTTTGATCGGTGAATGGAACACCTGTGGTATTAAAGAAACTTCCTCCAGCATAATTGTTGTAAGGAGAGCTACCATTACCGACAGCCAACTGAGTAATTAATGAATCTTTACCAGTGAAAGAGGTATTCAGAGTCAACCAAACCAGACCACTCATGGTGATGTTAGGTCTTGATGGTGAAGAAGCTCCAGCGATAGTAGCAGAAGAAGCTCCTGTAACATTGAAGAAAGCCAAGCCACTAAGCTTGGTAGTAGTAGAAAACTGTTGAGCTTCTAGCTTCTCGACCTTTGCATCTAATGCATCAACACGACCACGTAGAGTTGCTAATTCAGCAGCGAACTCTTCTTGAAGTTTTTGAAGTGTAGCGAGGTCTTCTTTGCTAACCTTGTCAGCTAGTCCTGCGGAGATGATTTCATTGATCTTGTCCAGACAAGCATTCAAACCAGCGGCAAATTCATAGCGGCTTGTTGCTTGTTTCCCGCGAAAGGTACGGTCAGGATAACCAGCAATACAGCCATAGCGCTCGACTAAAGACTGTAAAGCAGTGAAAGCCCAATCTGTAGGCTTAACATCGCTCAACTGAGATACAGAAGTAACGTTTTGAGCTAGTTCCTTGGGGCGATTTAACTCTGTGTTAATGGCACGAATCGTTTCTGATTCATTCATCTTAACTTCTGTTACAGGAAGTGATGACTGCAATGCTGGAACAGAGGTAGATTGTGCCTGAACTCGAACTTGATTTTGCGTCTCAGCATTTGCGCCTGTAGCCGTAGCTAGCAAGCTCAAGCCTAATAGAACTGAGAGATTACTGACTTTTTTCATTCCTTCACACCATAAAAAGAAAATATGTTTCGACATCTATAACTAAATAATTAAGTTAAGTGCTAACTAACTATGTTTAGCTACATTTGTTTAAGATGCATATATTGGAAGCTAACAAAATCAGTCAACCACAAATGTATTCGTAAATACAATCTATCCCCAGTCTTCATCCCAATCGTCATCAAAGTCATCTTTAACTTTCTTCGTTGTCCTAGATGTCCTAGAACTATCTTTTGTTGTGGTAGCAGTTTGAGCTACTGTTTGGCGTTTGGAAGGATTGTTTTTATTAGGAAAAACAGAAAATTTCGGTACTGTTGGCAATTCAAAACTTACGGAAGCTTGCCAAATATTAAGAAAGGTAGCTCCACAGCCAACACAGAAAATTAAAACCAGTCCTAGCGGTAACTTAATTGACTCAAAGGCAAAAAAACGCAAATTAACTAGAAAAGTATTTTGGGCTGCAAAAATAGCGATCGCCATTGCTCCAATCCAAAGAAAAATATAAAGAGATAAGCGGATCATGAATGTCGCTCCTCTGCAAAAGATGAATACTCAGTGAGATAATGCCCAAATTTTTCGACAAATTGATTCTCAATAATCGCTTGACGCATTTGCTGCGTAAAGCGGATCAACTCAGTAATATTGTGAATTGATAGTAATGTATAGCCCAAAATTTCTTGCGATCGCACTAGATGACTAATGTAAGCCCGCGAGAAATTCTGACAAGCATAGCAATCACAATCGCTATCAATAGCCGTAAAATCGCGCTTAAATTTTTGATTTTTGAGGTTCCAGCGTTCGCCTTTGACTAAAGCGACACTATGCCGAGCAAATCTAGTGGGAATGACACAATCAAATAGATCAATCCCAGCAGCAACTGCTTGAGCCATTTCCTTATATGTACCAACGCCCATAAGATAACGAGGTTTATCGGATGGCAGCAGTGGGGTTGTGGCTTTAACAATTTTTTCGATTAATTCTGGTGGTTCACCAACACTTACACCACCGATCGCATAACCTGGTAAATCAAACTCAATGAGTTCTCTTGCTGACTGTTGACGTAAATCTAAATAAACCCCACCTTGGACAATTCCGAACAAGGCTTGATCATTTCTGCGATCGTGAGCCTTTATGCATCGCTCTAGCCATCTAGAAGTGCGTTGTCCTGCGAGTTTAATCGCCTCATAGGTGGCAGGATAGGGAGCGCATTCATCAAAAGCCATGATCACATCCGCGCCCAGTTGATTCTGGATTTGAATCGATTTCTCTGGTGTGAGATTAATCATATTGCCATCACGAGGCGATCGGAACTGAACTCCATCTTCACTAATAGAACGAATCTCACTCAGACTAAACACCTGAAATCCACCTGAATCAGTTAGGATTGGACCATCCCAATTCATAAATCTATGTAAGCCGCCTGCTTCCGCTACAATATCTTCACCTGGTTGGAGATGGAGGTGATAAGTATTTGCTAAGACCATTTCGGCTTTGCAGTCTTTAAGTTGTGCAGGTGTGACCGTTTTTACATTCGCCAATGTGCCAACGGGCATAAAACGCGGTGTATGTACAACTCCAT
Organism: Pseudanabaena sp.; assembly: GCA_044354985.1. Taxonomy (GTDB): domain Bacteria; phylum Cyanobacteriota; class Cyanobacteriia; order Pseudanabaenales; family Pseudanabaenaceae; genus Pseudanabaena. The sequence goes on from JBIKYZ010000127.1 coordinate 12,697, forward strand.
GCGGTGTATGAAACTGACCAACCCTGGCATCAGTTATACCGCACTGACACTCTAATTTAAAAGTAAAGTTATTCAGAGCTTACAATCCTAATTCAAATATTTTATGTTTGCGGAAGTGTTTAAACAATTTCTAATTGTATCGCACTTTCAGTTTGTATTTGCTTATCTCAGTTCTCTATTCTACGCGATAGCCGAGATCTGATAATTGGAAGCGAGATGAGCGCCATTTGGGTTGGACTTTGACAAACATTTCCAAATGCACAGAACCCATAATCATCTTCTGCATTTGTAGTCTTGCCTGCGTGCCAATCTCTTTCAGCATTTGCCCCTTCTTACCGATCAAAATTCCCTTTTGAGAATCTCGTTCTACATGGATTGTCGCCATTACCCTTGTGATTTTAGGCTGTTCGTCTACCTGATCGATACTAATCGCAACAGAATGCGGAATCTCTTCGCGAGTAAGCAAGAGAATTTGTTCGCGAATTAGCTCACCCATAATAAAGCGCTCAGGCTGATCGGTAACTAAGTCTGGTGGATAGTAATAGGGACCGACAGGTAGTCGATCGCACATCATTGCTTGTAAAGCCTCTAATCCTTCACCCGTGATTGATGAAAATTTAGCCACTTGCCAACCATGCTCTGAGGCAAAACTCTCATAACCACTAAAAGTATCTCCAGAATCATCGCTAAGGATATCAATTTTATTGATGCCTAAAATCGTAAGAACTTTGCTTTGTAAGATAGTCTCAGCAACAAAGCGATCTCCAGTTCCCATGCGATCGCTACCATCAACCAGCAAAACAGTCATATCAACGGAAGAGATTGCCCCGATCGCATTTTTGACAATCGTTTGTCCGAGCAAATGGTGTGGTTTGTGAATCCCAGGGGTATCCACAAGGACGATTTGCGCTTCAGGTAATGTCAAGATTCCCCGTAATCGATTACGCGTAGTTTGAGCAACGGGCGAAGTTATCGCAATCTTTTGACCAATGAGGGCATTGAGCAAAGTGGACTTACCAACATTTGGTCGTCCTACTAATGCTACAAAACCTGATTTAAAACCTTCGCCCGACTCTGGAATCATGATTATTTGCGATCGTTGTGTTAAAACATTTTAAGTGATGATGGCAGCTATAGTGTTTTTGCTAATGATTGAGTACTCATTTACAAAACGCTATAGTAAAATCCTGATGAGATCGAAGCATTTCTCTCATTGGCTACTACAGATGAAAATGAGGATGATGTGGAAATAACAGCTAAAAAACGCCATATAGCGTTTTTTAGCTTTGTGATACAACTCAAATTTAATCTTCTATTGTCTGGATAATTTGACCTATTTCCTCACAAAAAGGCTCCTCCATTAACTCAAGATGATCGCATTTAATCTTTGCCAGATGAACTTTACCCTTAAACAAATTACCCCAACCAAAGCTAGGAAATAACCAACTCACCTTACGCAGATAGAAAATCCAGAGATTTGATTTAGATAAAAGAGTCTGAGAATGTATACTGAAACAAAGTTTGAACGTAATTGCTTCATCGAAACTAAACCAAGAGTAGCACATAGGA
>JBIKYZ010000128.1:0-14259 GCA_044354985.1 Pseudanabaena sp.
TGACAATTATTGGCATAATGGGTTTAGGGATAATGATTTGTTTTCGGTTGAAAGTTGAAACTCTCATTATCCCTTTTCGCTTAATCCCGCTCTTTCTTTGCTTCAATCTTGTCCAAAGTCCAAATTTCAAGTTCGCGCTAATCTGGTAGTATCGATTCTGTTGTCAGATGTAGGACAGCAAACTTTATGGGGCTTGCTAATTTTGCATCAATGCTCAGCTCCAAGGATTTGGCTAGAGACAGATATTCAGCTTCTTCAGCAGCTAGCGGTGCAACTCTCTATTTCTATTCAGCAAGCGATCGCTTATCAAAAAGTTCAAGCCGATTTAGTAGAACGTAAACGATTTGAGAACTTGCTCCTAAAGTATCAAGCAGATCTAGAAGAACGCAATGATTTCCTAGAAAGCACAACTGAAGACTTACAATGCACTGTGGAAGAATTGAGGGTCTCTACTGAAGATTTAGTCACTCAGCATCGACAACTAGATTACGAACAGATCCGCTACCAAAATTTATTTAACTTTGCGCCTAATGGTTATCTGGTGACAGATACATCGGGAAGGATAATTGAAGCAAATCAAACAATCTTAAGTTTGCTTGCGATTGATCATGAGGCTATTTTAGGGCAACTCCTTGCTAGCTTTATTGACTCTTATCATTTGGAATTTTTCTATAAACACCTCAATTCTCTACTATCTCAGAACAAGTTAGAAGTAGCTGAAGAATTCACCATAGTTCCACTTCAGGGAAAGCCTTTTCCTGCTGAAATTATCGCAACTAGAAATATTACTGCTGATTCAAATAGCATTCAACTACTATGGATAGTCCGTAATATCAGCGATCGCAAACGAGCCGAGGAAGAACTGCTCCAGCTCAATCAAACTTTAGAAGCAAAAGTCATAGAACGCACTCAAGCCATAAAAATGCAATCGCAAATGCTGGAGCAGACTCATGATTCGGTAATCTCTACTACTTTGGATGGCACGATCCTAACTTGGAACATTGGGGCTGAGAAACTCTATGAATACAAGCAAAATGAAGCGATCGGGAAGAACGTTAGTATGCTTTACCTAAATGAAGATTTACATCTTCTAGAAGATACAGTCTATAGACCACCATTAGAAAAGGAAAATCATGAAGTTGAACTACGGAATCGGACAAAATCTGGAAAAATAATTTATATAGGCTTGCGTCTTTCGCTTGTTCGGGATGCACAGGGAAAACCCGCTTTCTTGATTGGTTGCTCTAATAATATTAGCGATCGCAAGCTTGCTGAAGAAAGTCTCAGAAAGAGCGAACAACGGTTTGCGAATCTAGCGGCAACAGCTCCTGTAGCAATTTTCCAAATCAATCAAAATAACGAATGCACCTACGTCAATGAGTTTTGGACTCAAATTACAGGGCAAGAATCCAGTATAGCTCTAGGTTATGGATGGCTTCAGACCATTCATCCCGATGATCGGGAACAGATCCATCAACAATGGACTCAAGCTATCGAGCAACAAGTCTATTATCAAAATGAAGGAAGATGCATCAGACCAGATGGAACTATTTGCTGTTACTATTGCCAAGCCGTACCTGTACTGGATGAAGATGGTGTTTTTAAAGGTTATATTGGCACATTAAACGATATTAGCGATCGCAAACAAGCAGAAATCAGGTTAAAACTAGCTAATCAAGAACTTCTCCACGCCACCAAGCTCAAAGATGAATTTCTCGCCAACATGAGTCATGAGCTTCGTACTCCACTTAATGCGATCTTAGGACTATCAGAATCTCTTCTTGAAGAGATTTTAGGCTCACTAAACGAAAAGCAATTAAAGGCGATCGCTACAGTAGAATCCAGCGGCGAACATCTACTATCACTGATTAACGATATTCTCGATCTATCAAAAGTGTCATCGGGGATGATGACACTAGATATTGAAGCAGTTTCAGTCAAAAGTCTTTGTGATACTAGTCTAGTTTTCATCAATCAGCAAGCATTTCAAAAGAACGTGCAAATCGATAGCCATATTCCTCCACATATAAATAATATCAATATCGATGAGCGCCGCATTAAACAGGTGTTGATCAACCTGCTTACAAATTCTGTTAAGTTTACTCCATCTGGAGGAAAAGTAAGTCTGCTAGTTGCTATTGGTATCGGCAATACATGGCAAGGAAAAGCGATAATTCCTCAACGACTCCAAAACACGAATTCGTGGATGATCGTATTTCAAGTAGTAGATACTGGCATTGGGATTGCCTCCAAAGATTTGCGGTTACTCTTCCAGCCCTTTGTACAGGTGGATAGCGCCCTTAACCGTCAGTACGAAGGTACTGGTTTAGGACTAGCCCTTGTTAAGCAGATTGTTGAACTTCATGGAGGTCAAGTTATAGCCGAAAGTGAAGTCGGGCAAGGCAGTCGCTTTACAGTTGCCCTCCCCTATGAAATAACGACATCTGACGCGATCGCATCTGCATCAATTTCTACAACCTTATCTTCACTGAGCGTAAATCCTGACAATGCGCCGCTTATTTTGTTAGCAGAAGACAATGAGGCGAATATCCACACCTTCAGTTCCTATTTGACCGCACTTAATTATCGTATCATCATCGCCAGAGATGGGGAAGAAGCTGTTGCTATGGCTAAGGAAAATTCTCCAGATATCATCATCATGGATACTCAAATGCCAACAATGGATGGACTAGAAGCAACCAAACAAATTCGCCTCGATCCTGATTTGACAAATATTCCCATCATTGCTTTAACTGCACTGGCGATGGAAGGCGATCGCGAAAGATGTCTGGATGCAGGAGCTAATGAGTATCTCAGTAAACCAATTAAATTGAAACAACTCGCTAATGCTATTCAACAATTTCTAATACGAAACTAAAGCGCTTTGCGCTCAAACCCAAACGAAGAAAAGTTTTAAAAGCGTTGCAAAGCAACGCTTTTAAAACTTTTCTTCGTTTGATCGGCAATTGCGGTAATACCAAAACACAAAATGGCGTAGCCATTTTGTGTTTTGGTATTAATCATGGAAGTTCAAATTTTCCTAAGCCTTGGCGCAAGATCTGTGGATGGAGATCGTCGGTTAAATCGATGATTGTAGATACTTCAAAATTCTGGTCGGAACCATCATCAATGATCAAATCAACTAATTTGTAAAAGTGGTCAAAGAGTTCTATTTTAGGTAATTCACAAACATTATGCTGTTTGCCCTGTTTGCCATTCTTGGGTTGAGGCATAAAATCTTCATCATCAAGATTTGCTTGCGACTGATTGGCAGAAGTAGAAATGATCGGATTTCCAAGCGCTTCAATAAGCGTCTGTGATACCCCATGATCGGGAACTCGAATCCCTGTAGTTTTACGCTTGGGATTTAGCACCAATTTTGGCACAAGCTTAGTAGCAGGTAAGATGAATGTAAAAGGACCTGGCACAAGACTCTTCATGGTTCGATAGTTGGCGTTAGAGACGATCGCATATTCAGAAATATTCGATAGCGATGAGCATAAAAATGTAAGCGGCTTATCGTTCGACATCTGCTTGAGCTTACGCACACTTTCTATACCCGACTTTGACATCAGATCACAACCGATCGCATAGACAGTATCCGTGGGATAGAGCATAATCGCGCCATCACGTAAAGCCGATATGATTTGGGCGATCGCGCGTGGTTGTGGATTGTCAGGATGCAGTTTGTGAATCGTAGCCATGGTTGCGCCTCGCGCTATATTTTTTAAAACAGCACGCTTGGCGTGCTTCCATTTAAGACACCATTTAAGAATTACTTTCTCATGCTAAAAGCTCTAAGAGATCCCCCTCAATCCCCCTTAAAAAGGGGGAAGAATTTAATTCTCCCCCCTTTTTAAGGGGGGTTGGGGGGGATCTAAGGCAATTCTTAAATAGGTTCTAAAGATATTCTCTGTTCATTAGAGGTTGTAGCACTTCAGGAATTAAGATGCGTCCGTCAGGTTGCTGATAGTTTTCGAGAATGGCGGACATGGTGCGTCCAACGGCTAAACCAGAGCCATTGAGAGTATGCAAAAACTCAGTTCCCTTCTTACCCTTACTCTTAAAGCGAATATTTGCTCGACGAGCCTGAAAATCATGGAAATTCGAGCAGCTAGAAATTTCACGATAGGTATTTGCAGTCGGCAACCAAACTTCAAGGTCATAGCATTTAGCAGCACTGAAGCCGATATCACCTGTGCAAAGTTCAACGACACGATAGGGAAGTTTTAAGGCTTGCAGAATCGATTCAGCATCGCGCACTAGTTTTTCATGCTCCTCAGCCGAGTTTTCGGGGAGGACAAATTTTACGAGTTCGACTTTGTTGAACTGATGTAAACGGATTAAGCCTCTTGTATCACGTCCATAACTACCCGCTTCACGCCGAAAACAAGGTGTATAAGCACAGTGATGAACTGGAAGATTCTCTCCATCAAAGATTTCATCACGATATAGGTTCGTAACAGGCACTTCAGCAGTGGGAATCAGCCATAGATCGTCGTCAACACATTTAAATGAATCATCGGCAAACTTCGGTAATTGCCCAGTGCCCGTCATGCTTGCCGTATTCACCAATAGCGGCGGTGCAACTTCGACATAACCATTGGCAGTATGGGTATTCAGCATAAACTGAATGAGCGCCCGTTCGAGGGCTGCTCCTGCACCGATTAAGTTAACAAAACGAGCTTGAGCAATTTTGACCGCACGTTCAAAGTTGAGAATGCCTAATTTTTCGCCGATTTCCCAATGAGGCAGAATATCGGTGCGATCGCTTTTATATTCATCACCCCAACGGCGCACTTCGACATTTTCGGTTTCATTCGCGCCAATGGGAGTTGTTTCGCTAGGCAAATTTGGCAAAGTCATTAAAATGGCGTTGCTTTCTTCTCGGAGCGCTCTTTCCTTAGGTTCTAGTTCCGCTAGCAGTTGTTTGACTTCAGGCGATCGCGCTTTTAGCGCTTGGATTTCTGATTCTGGCGCACCAGATTTCATCTTGAGACCAACTTGCTTGCCGATGTCATTGCTTTCGGCTTGCAAATGCGATCGCTGAGTTTCCAGTGCACGGACTTCCTGCTCTAGTTCGACCAATCTACTAATGTCGTAACCTTTGCCTCGACTGTTGAGGCGAGCTTGCACCTGTTCGGGCTGCGATCGCACGAGCTTAATGTCTAACACGGACTTTTATTTAACCTAAACGCATTCAAAGCATCATACAGCGCTTTGCGCCCAAAACCAAAGAGTGAGTCGCCCGTGTAGCGGGCGACTCACTCTTTGGTTTTGGCTTACTTTAGAGCCTTTATGCCAACAATTAGCCCTTGGCAAACATTAGTGAGAAATTCTAAATCTAGTGTTTCAAGGCGATCGCTACTTTTATGATAATGAGGATTTCGCATATTCGCAGTATCCGTGACCATCAGAGCTTTGTAGCCAGCATCCCAAAAAGGCGCATGATCGCTACGACGAGTATCGGGGATAACTAAACCACGCCAACCCGCAGGAAGCCATTCACAAGGCACAGTTGATTTCATGTGATGTTGTAAATGGATAAGGTCAGGAATTGTCGGGATACTCCCAATCAAGCCAATAAAATCACCAGTGTTAGGATAGAACTTGTCTAAACCTGCGGGATAATGTTGCGAATTTGGACTGCGATCGCAATATCCCAGCATCTCTAAGGAAATCATCAGGCGTAATTTTTGCTTTTCATTCTTAAGTTTGTTCGCATAAGCATGACTTCCCAATAGTCCATACTCCTCCATATCAAAGGCGATTAATTGGACTGGATATTTGAGAGGATTTGTCGAGAAATATTCCGCGAGTTCGAGCAGTACGGCAACACCAGAACCATTGTCATCTGCACCCACACAAGCAGGAACCGTATCGTAATGTGCGCCAATAATCAAAGGCGATCGCTGCTTCTGGGTATGAGCGGCAATATTTAGAATTAAGTTCTGATGTTTATTCCCATTGACTTCAAACTCATGGGTGACTACTTCACCGAATTTAGCAAAACGCGATCGGATATATTCCCTAGCAAATAAATGTCCAGCCGATGCATAGTAGGGATTGCGCTCTATAACTAGTTTTTCAAGATATTCAAGTAATCGATCTTGGAGATTTTTCATTCGCCTAGGTTTTAATCTAATAGTTCTCTAATTAAGGATTTTAATTCTTGTTCCTCTGGTCGCTTTTCATATTCAGCATGAGTATAAATCCAAGCTAATTTGATGATTTTTTGATCGTGACTCACTAGATACATCAGCCTCCCCTGCCCAGATGCGCCAGCGAGACTCGGCATCCGAAATCTAAGTTTATAAAATTTCCAGCTATCCGATATCACCAATCCTTTTGGCAATGGTTCAAGATTTGCATCAGATAAATAAGGATTAGAAGCGAGGCGGTTTATAAGCTCACTGATGGTATCGATAAAAGTTTCTTTCTGACGGTCACCTTTACAATGGCGTTTTAGTAAAAGTTTATAGCTGCGTTGAAATTTACTTGATGCTTCAATCTGAAATGGAAACAAGCCAGTCACGAAAATCACTCCCGTTTGTAAATTTTTGGTTTTGAGACTCATCTAAAGCGGATTGCACAGCTTGAGTCATCGTGACGTTATAAGCAGGGTGTTGTCTTTCAATTTCATCCAAGATTAACTCATCATCACCTGTGTAGATTTCTATAGACTGATTGATTTGGCGATCGAGTAATCTCTTTAATTGGATAATTTCTCTCAGCCCCAATTTAGTGATGACCTCAACAAGATCCTGATAGGAAAGAGACAAATTCAAGACAACATGTGGTTGTACTACATCAGTTAATATTTCTGTAGATGTCTCTGGGATTGAATTAGCTATCTGTGGCATAAATTCTAGGGACTCCTATTTTTTGAATTCCTTGATCTATAATCTAGCAGAAATTGAAATATAAGTAGCTAATAGTTTACAACAAGCCAGTGCCAACGCCCTCTCTGGTTTTAGTTTAGAATGTGATTTTAGATTGATTGCTATAGAGGCTCCTTCTCATTTTGCCAGATGGCGCGAATTATCTTGATTTCATCGTAGCTATATTCCTCGCGCAGATGATCAAAGAGATTGCGTAAAGAATCACCACCGATCGCATCTAGTGCTTCATAAATTACGGTTTGACGCTCTGGAGCAACAAGGCGATCGCAGTTAATCGCATAGCCAGCTTCAATTAGTTGGACTAGATGTGTCCAAACGGTCGCGGGTTTAAGTCCGCGATCGCGAGCTATATCGTCAATATCTAAGCCATTCTCATACATCGCAAGGGTTTCGCGTTGCGTACTTGCCTTCGATAATTTTGATTTTGGCGTGGCTTCCTGTTTGACTTTGGAGGGAGTTGATTCGGTGATTTCCGCTGGAGGATATTTGAGATGATGGTCGAGAATAATTGCGATAAAGTCATCGGCATATTGTTCTAATTTCTTTGCCCCAACTCCTGACAACTTCGCAAAATCCCTCCGATCCGTCGGTTGATGCTCAGCCATTTGATTGAGCGTAGCATTGCTGAAAATCACATAGGGCGGGACTTCCTGCTCATCGGCAAGATTTTTGCGTAACAACCGTAATCTCTCAAAGAGAATATCCACATCAACAGGTCTTTCTATCGTCGATTCTCGTTCAGCTGCTTTTGTAGGCTCAGCATCACGTTCTATTGGCAATAGCACATTACGCTGATTTCGCATTACTTCCCAACTGCGATCGTTGAGCTTGAGAATACCGTAGCCATCAGTAGTTTGGGTTAGAAAACCTTGATGAGTTAGCGATCGCGCAAGTTGTCGCCATTCATCTAGACTGCGATCTTTACCAATGCCATAGGTAGATAGGTTCTCATGTCCATGCTGTAACACCTTCTCTTTGCGTGAACCTCTCAACACATCAATTACATGCCCTGCTCCAAATCGCTCCTTTGTCCTTGCCACACAGGATAAAAATTTTTGAGATTCTACTGTCCAATCTTCCATTGGCTTCGGGGAAAGACAGTTATCACAGTTGCCGCAATCACCGTAAAAATGTTCTCCGAAATAACGAAGCAGAATTGTGCGGCGACAGGCGACACCTTCAGCATAGTCCACCACCTGACGTAATTGCTGCTGCGCGATTCGCTGTTCTGCTTCCAATGGTTCATTGGTTTGAGGATCGACTTTTTGAGCAATGAGAAATTTGATCGTTTCTAAATCTCCATAGCCTAGAAATAAGGTGCAGTGAGAATCCTCACCATCTCGTCCTGCTCGTCCTGATTCTTGATAATATCCTTCAATATTTTTGGGTAAATCGTAATGAATCACAAACCGCACATCAGGTTTATTAATGCCCATCCCAAAGGCAACTGTCGCCACCATTACCTGCACATCGTCCCGAATCCAACGAGTTTGATTTTCTTCCCGCTCTTTATTGCCTAATCCTGCATGATAGGGAATTGCTTCGATGCCATCTTCTCTCAAACGACTGGCTATTTCATCCACACGTTTACGACTTAGGCAATAGACTATGCCTGATCCTTGCAGCCTCTTAATTTGCTGTAATAGATTTACATAGGTTTGCTCATTCCCTTGCTTGGGAACAACTTCATAGTAGAGATTAGACCGATTGAAGCTTGCCACATGAATATATGGCTGCTTCAGTTGCAATTGCTGACTAATATCTTCGCGCACCCGCTCTGTCGCCGTAGCAGTCAAGCCAATCACGGGTACATCGGGATGAAGTTGGCGAATTCGACTTAGTTGCCGATATTCTGGTCGGAAATCATGTCCCCATTCCGAAACACAGTGAGCCTCATCCACCGCAAACCCTGCGATACCCATTTTCCCTTTAATGATATTCAGGAATTCGAGAAACTGTTCAGCAAATAAGCGCTCTGGGGCGACATAAACTAACTTGATTGCCCCATTGAGAATCGCTTGCGATCGCTGAGTACTTTCTCGATTCGTCAGCGTACTGTTGAGAAATGTCGCGCCGATACCGTTTTCTTTGAGTGCTGTAACTTGATCTTGCATCAGTGCAATTAGAGGGGACACGACTATCGTCACTCCAGTCTTGAGCAATGCTGGCAACTGAAAGCAAATCGACTTACCGCCCCCAGTTGGCATAATCGCCAAGGTATCGCGACCAGCCATACTTGCTTCAATAATCTCGCGCTGACCTGCCCGAAAGGATTCATATCCAAAATATTGCTTCAGCGCCTGCTGCAAAGAATCACTGTTTGACATCGGTTTTCTTGTTGGTAAATTTCGGGCAAGGGGCTTTAAGAAACTATGTAAGAATTACTTTCATCGGTCAAAAGCTCTAAGAAAGAGATCCCCCTCAATCCCCCTTGTAAAGGGGGAAGAATTTAATTTAATTCTCCCCCCTTTACAAGGGGGGCTGGGGGGGATCTCTGCATCTATTGATCTTCTTCCGTAATTTGCAAGCGAATAGTCCGTCCTGACTGATCATTGCCGATCTGGACAGTGACATTTTGACTAGCTAAGGAATCAAGAGAATTAAGTAGATCTAGTAAATTTGGGGTGCTTGCACCCGACTCAACATATAGCTGATCGGCGGATGTAGCAACGCGCTTCCAGATACCGTAGAGTTTAGCGATCGCCTGTTCGAGTTGTGAAGCTTGACTGACTAGATCGGAAGCAAGCTTGAGACAACCAAGTCTTAGCGCTTCCTCAAGCGCAAGATCGATGTTAACAGAACGCTGAGCGATCGCTTGGACTTGACTCGTATTGGTTAGATATTTGGTCAACCTTTGAGCATCAGCGGTAACAAGCTTAATATTATCGAGATCAGAGGCATCCGCGATCGCCTGTTTCAATGGAGTTTGATAAGCTTCAGGTAACTTGTCGATTTCGCGCACTAGGGGCGCGACATAACGGGTAGGAATTGTGTGAGCAGCAATCTTCTCTTTTAAATCATCGGGAAGATGGTCAGAACTCATCGAAGTCCATTCATCGGAGAGCTGCCGCACTTCACGTCTAGTGATCTTTTCTCCATTTCTAGCCGCATCGACAATCAACTGCTGCACTTCTGAAGAAGCTTGGGCAGTTTCTAAGAAGGCTCTCTTACTAAATTGACGAATATCATCCGCATCTAGCTGACCATCCGCCATTAAAGTATCAGCACTATTGGCAAGCTGAATCCATGAATAAGCCTGAGACTTACTGATTTCTCGCTCTTGCAGCCATTTCAAGAATCCCGTACCGCGCCCTTCGCCATTTGCTTTTTCGCGATCGCGTACAGTTCGCAAGATTCTACCCCGCCAAATATCTGTCTGCAAATCGAAGCGATCGCATACTTGCCAAGCTAGATCGACTTCTTCGAGAAATTGACCTTCTGCCAGTCCTTCATCATTGGGATCGGGTAAGGAAAGCGAAAAATCTGTCAGATCGAGATTTGCTAAAGCTTCATTGGGAATAGATGTGACGGAAATAGATTCGAGTAGAGTTTCACTCACGGACACAGACAACCTTTGATTTAATGACTTTGAAGCATGAGCAACATAAAAGTTGCCCATCTAATATACTAACGGATAGAAAATAAATAACTCGTGTAATTAAAACCCAAAACTGTTAGGGCGGGCAAAGCCCGCCCCAACAGTTTTGAGGTTTATTAAATTTTCATTCCTAACGAATCTGAAAATTGATAAATAGGCAGCTCAAAAATGTGAGCTGGGCGGTGAGTAAAAACATATAGATCACGGCGCGTTTTTTGAAAATAGTTAAGATCAATCCGATCGCCTTGAGATCGATTATCGGACCAAAAACGAGAAAGGCAAGTAGCGATCCACCTGTAAAAGTCGAGGCAAATGACAAAGCAAAAAATGCGTCCACCGTCGAACAAATCGAAACGATCGCAGCCAAGATCATCATGGCGATGATCGAGCTAACTTGACCCTGCCCCAAGCCCAAAATGATATCGCGAGGAACCCATACTTGAATTATCGCAGCGATCGCGCTACCCATTACGAGGATCGCCCCTAGCTCACGCATTTCTGCAAGCGTATTATCCAACAACAGATTTAAGCGATCGGGCAAAGATTTAGACACAACTTGACTACTTGACGATAAATAACCCGCAAAATCTAACGGCTGATTGCGATCTTCTCCTAAGAAAAATGTCCCTACAGGTACAGCGCCCGCCTTAACCTTTGGTGCTGGTAAAGCAAGAGCAATATTCGGTTGCAAAATAGCCCGCAAATCCTTTTGAGAACTAAATACCATGGCGATAATTGTGGCGATCGCAAATGACAACACAATTCGCAATACCGCAATTTCAGGCTGATCGCGAAAGGCTGTCCAAGTTGCCCACATTACTACAGGGTTAATCGTTGGAGCTGCCATTAAAAAGCTCACCGCCACCGAAATCGGTGCGCCTTGAGAAATAAGTCGTCGCGCCACAGGCACATTGCCACATTCGCACACGGGAAACATAAATCCGAGTAGACTTCCTGCCAATGCTCCTAAAAAAGGATTTTTGGGCAAAATAGCTATAAGCTTGCGCTCATCCACAAATATTAATAAGACCCCCGACAGTAAAACTCCCATCAACAAAAACGGGATTGCTTCCACGAGGAGGCTCAAAAACAAAGTAAAGGCACTGAGAATTTGATTCATAGTTGCGCTATTTGGCATTCCCAGAGATAAAAAGGACGCAAACCGTCCTTTTTATCTCTGGGATTTAAGGCGTTTGCTAGTTTGTTAATTTTTAGCTTAACAATTATAGAGGCTTATAAAGTGCTGCACGTTTTAAAATTTTTTGGGACTCTTCTCGTAAAATGTAATGTTAATACAGCAAAACTAAAAATTAAAATTTGCTGCAATGGGTAACGGGACTAAAAACATGCACCAATGCTTAATAGGAAACAGCCGCCATGACCGCACCAGATCCGCAACTACCCACAATTCCTGTCGCTTCTAAAATCAACCCACCAAAGTTAGAAGATTATCGGATTCCCGTATCTCCAGGATATGCCATCCCCGAAGATCGCTATGCGATGTCCGCGCCCGATCTGGGTGGTGAGTCAGCAATTTTAGCTGAGTTTGATGCGGCTGTGCGCTCTGACCAATTTTCCTTAGCATTACAAAAAATAATTCGTTGTCGCGATAATGTCTTACCTGCTTTGCTAGAGCGACTCGAAAGCGATGAAATAGCTATATCCAAAAAAGCGGCGATCGCCTTAGGTTATTTGCGATCGCCATTAGCAATTTCACCGTTAATCGCCGCCGCCAAAAATCCTCACCGTCAAATTCACTGGCAAGCAGCAGCAGCACTAAGTTGGATTGGCAGTGCTGAAGCGATCGGGGCATTAGTCAAGTTATTACGTCATCCATCTATTCAGGTGCAAGCTGCAAGCGCTAAGGCTCTGGGACGAGCTAGTTTACCTGCGGTATCACCTTTAGTGGAGGCACTAAAACACAATGATGACATGGTAAAAGTTCATGCAGCTCATTCCCTTGGGCAAATTAGTTCCCCCTTAGCGGTCACCACCCTAATCGATGCGCTGGAGAATGGTAGCAAATCAGTTCGTTTTGAGGCTGCATGGGCGCTAGGTCAGATTAAATCGCCTCTATCGGCTAATTCCCTAGCGCGATTACTTACAGACAATGACATTAGTGTGCAGTCTCAAGCCGTACAAGCTTTAAAGAATATTGGTACTCCCGCGATCGCTCCTGTTTCCAAAATGCTCTACAACGCCTCTAGTCATACTCGTAGTGTTGCCGCTCGCACTCTAGGGCATATTGGCATGGAGGAAGTTGTACCAATGCTTGCCCAAGTCTTGAGAGATGATGAATATGCCTATGTGCGTTGTGATGCTGCATTAGCATTGGGGGAAATTGGCTCGCATGATGCGGTGTTCTATCTTTCGCAAGCGATAAAAGATCGCGATCGCTCAGTCCGCAATGCTATTTTGAGAGCCTTAGCACAAGTAAATTCGCCTGAAGCCCAGGAAATCTTAAATAATATTAAACACACGGTAGCTATACCAAATTATTCTGTCTCCAATCTCCGAGATTTTGGCGATGAGTCAGACTTTACGACAATTCAGGGATAAGTTCTCTAATACCAAAACACAAAATGGCGTAGCCATTTTGTGTTTTGGTATTACTTAGCATCACCCAAGAAAGTTGGTATTGATGAGGACAAACTAGACAATTATTGTTCATAAACTATTACTAGCGACTAGCAATCTATATCAGTGAACATTTGTCGTGGCAACACTCGCAACGCTTCTTCTAGGGTAGTAATTCCTGTTGAAATTTTGTTACGCACACTATGAACAAAAGATTCATAACCATGTTCAATTAGATACTCAAATAATTTTGATTGATTTCCTTCAGCCATAATTTTTCGTACTTGAGGAGTGACATTTAATAACTCAAATATAGCTTCACGCCCCAAGTAACTAGAACCAAAACAATGTTCACAGCCTTTACCTTTGTGCCAATCTTGGTATTTCATATCCTGTGCTGGAATATTCAAAAATTCAACTTCTTCTTTTGTTGGCACATAGACTTCAGAGCAAAAAGAGCAGACTTTTCTTACCAATCGCTGTGCAACTATCCCCAACAGAGATTCAGAAATTATGCTGGGATGCAGTCCTAAATCTTTCAGTCTTGCCACGGTACTAATTGCGTCATTGGTATGCATTGTAGATAGAACTAAATGCCCTGTCATGGCTGCTCTTATAGTGATTTCCGCAGTTTCCAAATCGCGTACCTCACCCACCATAATAATATCGGGATCTTGACGCAAAATTGATTTTAGTCCTGTAGCAAAGGTAAGTCCACCCTTCTCATGCACTTGTCCTTGGGTGATATTTGACAAATTATATTCAATCGGATCTTCCATCGTAATGATATTCACTTGATCCGTTGCTAATAATTGCAAAGTGGCATAGAGCGTACTGGTTTTACCTGAACCCGTTGGACCAGTTACAATAATTAAACCTTGGGGTTGTGACACCCAACTGCGATAAATTTCAAGGGATCTCGGCATAAAGCCAATATCTTCAATCGTGGTTGTCAGCATTTTATTGCGTGGCAATAGCCGAATTACCGCTTTTTCACCACCAACACAGGGAAAAGTACTAACCCGCATATCTAAATCTAAATCCAGATGATCGGCAGTAAGGAATGAGAATTAAATAACTTGTGCAAATGAGGATAGAATAAATAAGAAAAGAAGGCTTAATTATGTACTATTGCGAAGAGATTGAATCAGAGATGGTGAAGTTTTATATTTCGCTAAGCGA